>USCP01000012.1 GCA_900553245.1 uncultured Peptococcaceae bacterium | reverse complement strand
AATGCTATCACCTCTCTTTCATTATATGGCATATATACCATATAATCAAGCAAAATAAAAGCCCCTTGCCTCGCAAGACAAAGGGCTGAGAGACTTTTTTAACGGCCTGTTTATATTCCGCATGACCGGCAACGGTGAAACTAATAGCCAGCCTGTTTATATTCCGCATGACTGGTAACGGTGAAACTTATAACAGGGGTCTCAAACCTGTCATATTTGAAATCAGCAGTGACAAACGTCACACTTCACAAGTCCACAATAACATCAAAGGGCATTAAACGCAACTAGAACCACAAAACGCTGATAAATGGTCAGCAGTTGAAAATGAAAAGCGCCAACTATTTCCAATTTGGCAATAGTTGGTTACAGCACATAACTAACCGTACGAAAAAACGTACATTTCACAGTAACAAAAAAGAGCCGCCCTGCTACCAACAGAACGGCCCACAAGAGATTGTGAATACACAACCCTAAGCAAGTTAAGTATACCACAACCTCTTTATTTCGCACACCCAAAAATAAGGAGGTAATCACAATGGCAATAGAAACATACAAACTCGCCAGCGGCGCTACACGCTATCGAGCAACCGCTTACATGGATAACCATAGGAAAGTATCTAAACGTGGCTTTCGGACGAAAAAAGAAGCCAAAAAATGGATTGCGGAGACGCAGGTGCTGGGCGCACCAAAAAAGAAATCACAGCTGACCTACGGAGAAGTTGTCGATAAATGGTTGGAAGAGTATAAACCTACCGTTCGGCCATCCACATATCTCACTGCCGAACAGGAAGTGAAATCTTCCTACCACGTCATCCCACCAAACGCCCTTATTCGCACCATAACAGCCTCAGACATCAATGAGTTGGCACAATACCTTTCAGCCACATTTAGCACCGTTAAAATGCGAATGTGCCGTGTTAAAGCTGTCTTTCGGTATGCCGTGGAGGAAAATATCATAGAAGTAAATCCCTGCGATAAACTTAAAATGCCTAAACAAAAGAAAAAAGGCAAAGCCTACCAAACATGGACCAGAGAAAACCTTTTAGATTTCCTCTCCGCCTGCGAAAAAGAGAATAACATGATGGCCTACCCCCTCTTCCGACTCCTCGCCTTCACCGGCATCCGAGCAGGAGAATTGACAGCATTAAAATGGTCTGACTTAAACGGCAATATGCTAAGCATCAGCAGAACCATGACCCTAGACTACGATTATCACTACATCATGGGGGACGAAACAAAAACCGAAAGCTCAAAAAGAATGATTGCTCTCGATGCGGAAACCCTCGCAGTTCTTGAAGACTGGAAAACATTCTGCCCAAGCAGAGAAAAAATATTTCCAGTACTACCATCCCGCATCCCCGAATGGATGCACCGCATCATCGCAAAATGCCCCACCGTTCCGGACAGCACCCCGCACAAATTGCGCCACCTCCACGTCTCCATCCTGCTGGATGCCAACGCCAACATCAAAGACGTCCAGGAAAGATTAGGCCACGCATCCGCAAGAACCACCCTCGACGTCTACGCCGACGCAAACCCAAACAAATCCGTCGTCGCAGACATCTTCACAAACGCTCTAAACGAGACCAGACGCTAAGTATACGCTTGTTATGTAACAATATACACTGCATTCACTCGTGGGGTGCACGTGGGGTGCACGTGGGGTGCATGTGGGGTGCAAAACATATTAAATATGGTCAAATTTGGCACATTTAGGCAATAGAAAAAGCCTGCAAACACGCTTTTTGAGCGAATTTGTCAGGCTTTGACTATTTAATATGAAATTAGTGGGTAATAAGCCGGGTTCTGTATAAGTGATCATCTATCTCGAATCCGTGTTGCCACGAATCTCTAGCGACCTACCCAAAACAGCACGGGCCGCTCTATTGTTTTTATTAGGTCTTGCTCCAGATGGGGTTTACCTAGCCAACTGGTCACCCAGCTGCTGGTGCGCTCTTACCGCACCGTTTCATCCTTACCATTAAAAATGGCGGTTTGTTTTCTGTGGCACTTTCCTTAAGGTCACCCTCACTGGCCGTTAGCCAGCATCCTGCCCTATGGAGCCCGGACTTTCCTCAGCTTTCGCCGCGATCACTGCCCACTAGTTTTAATATTATAGTGACTTCATTGGCATTTTTCAAGAGCCTTTTTAGCAAGGTCGCCCACCTTGAGCTCTTGTACACTGCCATCGACATACAATGTGGCCGGACGTTCATCGTCTACCCATTTTTCTAAATATTTCTTTGCGTCTTCGTGGGGATATTGTTCAAAGAAAATCGATGCATATCCGCGCATATCCGGCATATCGTAGTTATCGAACCATTCATAAGTATCTGGAAGATATTGTTCCACTTTTTCCGGATGATAAGTCATCAATTGTGGGAGCACCCAATAAAGACCCGCATAGCAGATATCATTGAGCCCTGTGTGATAAAACATTGGCCCGATAAAATCTTTATAGGTATTCCCCTCAACATTTGCAATAACACTTCCAATTACTTCCGGAGAAGCCCATGGCACGTTACCACCTTCTTCACACATTTGCCATGTAAAACGGCGAATAATATCTCGAAACAAATCGTGTTCTTCTTTGTAATACATCCCAGCCAATTTTCCGAGATATTCAATGGCTTTCCAACGAGTAATGTCATGGGTCATGTGAAACACATGAAGTTGTAAATAGCTAGATGTTTTTGCTTTGTTTTCTTCAAAACATGCAAGCACTTTGTCAAAATCTTGGTCGTTTAATGCTTTTTGGATTTCTTTTTTTATATTCATAAGGAAATCCCTCCGCTTCTTTTATTTAACTATTCATCATAGGCTGTAACATGTTGGCGAAGATGTTTTCACCGTAGTTGTGCCCAGGAACGGCCCACTTCCCGTTAAGGTCATTCAAATAGATGGCTTTGCCACGGTTACCGTGCGCAAAACGACCGTCTAACAATTCTGTACCGGCAGGAAGCGGTGCAGCGGATGCGTAAGAATACATATGTTGGATATGTGCTTCAACACCGCTTGCAACACTATTATAGCACCATCCGTGAATTCCTACTACCAAATATGCTTTTTCATGATTCACTTTTGAAAAAATCTGCTTATCCAAGTCATCTTGAGTGGTTACACGACCGATTGCCCCCAAGCCGCAATAATTGTTTTGCCATGGTTTGACTTCATTGCCATATTGGAAGTAACCGGTTTCAAGCAATGCTTGTGCCAATGCCACATCCCCACGGATATTATATTTTTTAGCGATGTTATAGTAATGCGCAGCGATATTTTCAGGGAACGGCACAAAAGTTTTGCCGTTTGCGATGGCTCTATTCCTTACGGTAACTTCAATATTATCTAAGTAACGTTGCATTTGTTCTAAAGAACAATAACTATCCCCCATCAAGGTTACTTCAGATGCACTCTGAGGCTTTGTTGTTGCTTGACCTTGGTTAGAAGGAGGTGTTTGCGGCGTAGTATCCGGTAAGGATGGGATCACCGGCGTTGATGGCTCGGATGGCGCAGAACTATTGTTGTCCTTGGTGTTAATGATAACGGATTGACTTTCTCCGTTCCAAACAACATCGGCACCTAATTCTTCAGCCACAAGGCGTACTGGTACCATAGTGAAGCCGGTTGGGGTAAAATACGGCACGCCGGTTGATGCGTTAATTTTCACCTGCTTACCATTCACGTAAATTTGCACATCAGAACCAACGGTTCCGGTAGATTGTATATCAGCTTTACTTGAATCAATGAGTACAGAACGTGTCTCACCATCCCATTCAACGTTGTAGCCTAAACCTTCACTTACTAAACGAAGCGGCACATAGACTCTACTATTGATACTTTCAGGCGCAGGCGCCCCTTGATTATTATATGAAACGTTATTGATAACGATATTAACAGGACCGGCAGCACTCACTTCAGTCGGCACAACAGCAGAAGTAGCAAGTAACGCCCCCAAGGTACAAGTGCTAATGAATTTTTTTAGACGCATCCTATCATTCCTTTCTTTTACGACTTAGAGTTGTCATTTTCACTCGGTAATGGTATCATAAATTTTAACAAATATCTATATTATTGAAAGGGTTGAAATTATAATGTCAAATCCTCAAGTTGAGATTCTCATGAAAAGTGGCAATTCGATGACAGTCGAACTTTACCCAGATGTTGCACCTAACACTGTAAATAACTTTTTGTTTTTAGCAAACAATGGTTTTTACAACGGCTTAATCTTCCACCGTGTTATTAAGGGCTTTATGATCCAAGGCGGTGACCCACAAGGTACCGGTACCGGTGGTCCTGGCTATGGTACCAAAGGTGAATTCAAGCAAAACGGTTTCGATAACACTTTGCGTCATGATCGCGGTGTGATTTCCATGGCACGTGCCATGCATCCGGATAGCGCCGGCTCTCAATTCTTCATCATGCACAAGGCAGCGCCTCACCTCGATGGTGCTTATGCAGCATTCGGTAAGCTCGTTGACGGCTTCGATGAATTGGACCGCATCGCTACCACTCGCACCGGTATGGCAGATCGTCCTGTCGAAGAAGAAGCCATTGACAAAATGATTGTACATTTAAATGGCTACGAATTGGCAGCCCCTGAAACCATTCGCTAAATAAAAGACAAACCACCTGTCAATGGACAGCCCCAATAAAAACGGACAATAGACAAAATACCCCCTGATGTAGGAAACTAAAGTTACTACATCAGGGGGTAAATTTATGTCAAAACGTCAATGTATACTCTATTTATCGATTATTCGTGATTTGTTTAACAATAGCATCGTTGCCTATAAAACAGGAGTGGCGCCGCTTACGCTACGCCACTCCTGTTAAAACTTAATAACTTCCTACCAGGGTTCTTTTTTGTACTGTCCGAATAACCTGGGGCTGTCCAGTCCACCACAATCAGGTGGTTTTTTCATTTCAGATTCCTCATTTTATCATCTAAAAAGCCCTGAGCAACGACCCAGGGCTTTTTTCTATACGTCATTATTCGCGAAAAAGTTCATCTGCATCGGATGCCTCGTCATCCTTTGTTGCATCCAAAAGTGCCATTGCCAATGTAGAAATCGCAGCTAAAAATACGGTTTGAAAGGTTCTGCGCTTTAAACCGTTAGCCACTTGACCAAGATATACTTTTCTTAACATCCCTGGTGTCATTCGTTTTGCCATCTTATCTTTTCTCCCTTTCTCTCAACACGCGATGAATTTCTCTCTCTGCAGATTTCTTCGCTTCGGTTGCTCGTTTATCATATAATTTCTTCCCACGAACAATAGCAATTTCAACTTTAATCTTATCCCCATTAAAGTACAACTTTAATGGAACGATACTCAAGCCTTGTTCTTGTGTTTTCGCACGTAATTTTAAGATTTCTTTTTTGTGCAATAAAAGTTTTCGTTTTCGGAGCGGGTCCACGTTGAAGCGATTGCCTTGCTCGTACGGACTCACATGCATCCCTTCGATAAACGCTTCATTATTTTGAATAAAAATATACGAATCCTTGAGATTCACACGCCCTGCGCGCATAGATTTCACCTCGGTACCGGTTAAAGCAATTCCGGCTTCCAAGGACTCAAGGATAAAATAATCATGCCTTGCCTTTCGGTTTTCTGCTACTGTTTTTTGCCCCACGGTTATTCTTCCTTTTCTTTGAATCCTTCTTACTCTTTACTGCTGTGGCTTGTGTCTTTTTACGCTCATATTGCTTCGCGCTCCCACGACCACTTTTCTGTGTTTTGCCACTTGCCATTCCTTTAGCATTGCTTTTTTTCTCCGCACCTTTTACCACAAAATCGATGGTTGATTCCTTAATATTAACATTTTCAAGAACCACTTCCAGGCGCATACCCAACTTATAGGATTTACCGGTGTGTTCACCGATTAAACAAATGGCTTCCGCATCATAATTATAGTAATCATCATATAGACTCGAAATATGAACAAGCCCCTCCACCGAGTTTGGTAAACGCACAAAAAAGCCAAATGACGTAACACTGACCACTTGTCCGCTAAAGGTTTGTCCGATATACGGTACCATATACTCTGCTTTTTTAATGTCAACACTGGCACGTTCCGCTTCTTCCGCGTTTCGTTCGCAACTGCTGGCTTGTTCGCTGGCGTTTGGCAAAATTTGATTATAGTGGTTGATGCGATGATCGTTCATGCGTTGACCAATTTGCACAAACGCTTTGACTACACGATGAATGGATAAATCGCTGTAGCGTCTGATTGGTGAGGTAAAATGAGTATATTGCTTTAAACCCAAGCCAAAATGCGAAGTTTTATTGGTGGTATAATACGCATGATTCATGGTTCGTAGCATCATCATATCAACTATCTCGGCACAATCCAATTCCTTTGCCTTATTTAAAATCCACTGCAAGTCCTTCGCAGTAACAGCTTCTCCGGCTTCCTTTTTAGGCAAATAAATGCCTAAGCGTTGGATATACTGAAGAAATGCTTCCATCTTTTCACGTTCCGGCTCTTCATGCACACGGTAAATAAACGGAATCTTTCTTCTAAAGAACCATGCAGCCACTGTTTGATTGGCCAAGATCATAAATTCTTCAATGATTCTTTCCGCTTTTCCGCGTTCACGATAGCCAATATCTACGACACGCCCCTGGTCGTCCAAGTAAACCTTGCTTTCCGGAAAATCAAATTCCAAGGCACCGCGTTCCACACGTAAATCATGCAGAATTTCGCTGAGCGTCTGCATATCATTGAAATACTCCACATAGGATGGATCCTCATCAAAGGTTTGAGTTTCCAAAATTTCATTAACTGTATCGTAGGTAAATCGACGTTCAACATTGATGACAGATTCGCTAAGTTCCGTTGATACAATTTTCCCTTGTGGGCTTATTTCCATCACGCAAGAGACTGTCAGACGGTCTTCGTTCGCATTTAAGCTACATACATTATTGGAAATTTCCGGTGGCAGCATCGGCAATACGCGGTCTACGAAATACACGCTGGTTCCACGGCGGTAGGCTTCTTCATCCAGAATAGAGCCTTCTTTGATGTATTCGGAAAGATCCGCAATGTGGACACTCAACATATAATTGCCATTGGAAAGAATTTCTAATTGTACTGCATCGTCCAAATCCTTAGAGTCCGCACCGTCAATGGTCACAATATGGCTATAAAAACGAAAATCACGACGACGGTTTAGTTGCAAATCGATTGGCTCTGCTTCAATACGTTTTGCTTCCATGACCTGTTCTTTGGTAAAGTTTGGACTTAAGTCATAGCGATACACCAAAGACAATACGTCAATGCCAGGCTCAGTGGCCTTACCTAAACGGGTAATCACTTTCCCTTCAGGAATCTCATGTTGATTACCCCAATAGGTAATTTCTACTAATACCTTATCGCCTTCTTGCGCGTGGCAAGTTGCATCCAATGGTACAATGATATCTTGACCAAAAGTGAGATTATCCGGCACTACATAAGCATAATGTTTCTTTGGCTTATATGTCCCAACATACATTTTATTATGACGCTCTAAGATACGTACTACTTCACATTCATCACGATGACCTGAACGCCCAGCTACCATATCTCCGTGTTTCATAATACGCACTATGACACGGTCGCCGTTCTGCGCAGAATTCAAACAATCCGGTGGAATAAATAAATCTTCTGTGTCCATATTATCGCGCACAAGAAAACCAAAGCCTTTTTTGAGCTTCTTAACGCGACCGGTCAAAAGATTCATTTGTTCCGGAATCCCATAACGATCCATACGGGTCTTTACGAGCTTTCCTTCCTTTTCCAGCTCATCAAGGGATTCTTGCACTTCAATAGCACCAATACCCATGCGCTCAAAAATAGCATATATATCTTCAAAACTTGTAGGTCCTGTAATTCGGTCTTTTAGATGTTTATAGATAAAATCTTTATTCATAGCTAACACCTCGCTTGACTATAACATTATCACAAGGGTGCCAACTCGCGCAAGTTATCCGCCCATGAAAAAAGTGCGATTGAACGCTTTCTCGTTCAATCGCACTTTATATTATAATTGCAACTCGTTTTGCAACGTTTCGAAATTTGATTTGAAAGATTCTAACAAGCCTTCGTTAATTTCAATAGCCGCACGCACTTGGTCAGGACTTGGCGCCCCGATGGTTTGACGTTTGTCGATGCAGGTCTTAATGGAAATCTTATCATAGATGTCTTCTTCGATGAGTGGAGAGAAGCCTTTGAACTCTTCCATAGAGCAATCATCCAACGCCTTATCGTTCATGATGCAATAAGCCACCGCTTCACCAACCACGGCATGGGCATCACGGAACGGCACACCCTTGGTGACGAGATAATCCGCAAAGTCAGTGGCATTGGTGAAGCCCCCTGCTGCGGCACGACGCATATTTGCTTCTTTAAAGCTAGCTGTTGCAAGCATCTTATCAAAAATCATCAAGCATTTTTTCCAAGTATCAACAGTATCAAATACGCCTTCTTTGTCTTCCTGCATGTCTTTGTTGTAAGCAAGAGGAAGCCCCTTCATGGTGGTCAAAAGCCCCATGAGCGCACCGTATACACGACCGGTTTTCCCACGTACCAATTCAGCCACGTCAGGATTTTTCTTCTGCGGCATAATACTACTACCGGTGCTATATGCATCATCCAAGTCGATGAATGCAAATTCTTGACTTGCCCAGAGAATCACTTCTTCGCAGAAACGACTCAAGTGCATCATGCTAATAGATGCATCACTTAAAAATTCCAAAGCGAAATCACGATCACTTACCCCATCTAAGGAGTTCAAGCAAGGTGCATCAAATTTCAACGCCTTTGCGGTTTCGTGACGATTCAACGGGAAAGTGGTCCCAGCCAACGCACCGCTCCCAAGTGCCATCACATTGTTGCGCTCCAACCAGGAATTCAAACGCATATAGTCACGTTTGAACATTTCAAAATACGCCATCAAGTGATGCCCTAAAGTAATAGGTTGCGCACGTTGCAAGTGGGTATAACCTGGCATTGCAGTTTCGGTATGTTTTTTTGCAATATCAATCAGGGTTTCCAAGAAACCGAGCAATTGTCCTTGGATTTCCATGACCTCATGACGCAAATACATACGCATGTCTACTGCCACCTGGTCATTTCTACTACGCCCAGTATGCAATTTTTTGCCAACGTCGCCAACCTTTTGGGTCAACAATACTTCCATATTCATGTGGATGTCTTCATCAGCAGGGTTGAAAGTCACTTTACCACTTTCGATTTCATCCAAGATTTCCTTCAAACCGTTGACTAAGGTTTGCGCTTCTTCTTTGGTGATTACCCCAACATTGCCTAACATGGTCGCATGTGCAATGCTCCCTTGAATATCCCAATAATACAATTTTTGGTCAAACCCAATGGAGGAATGGAAATCCTCCATGAGTTTGTCACTATCTTTACTAAAACGACCGCCCCAAAGCTTTGCCATGATTACGCCTCTCTTACTTGTTCAAGTTTTCTTTCATCAATGCATTAACCTTCAATGGAAGACCAAAGAGGTTGATGAACCCTTCTGCATCTGCTTGGTTGTATACTTCATCTTCGCCGAAGGTTACGAATTCTTCGTTGTAGAGGGAGTATGGAGAAGTCATGCCGGCAGTGGTGCAGTTGCCCTTGTAGAGTTTGAGCTTCACTTCGCCGGAGCAGGTTTCTTGGGTCTTATCGATGAATGCATCCAATGCTTCTTTTAACGGAGTGAACCAAAGACCATCATAGACGAGTTGTGCATACTTCACAGCTGCATGTTCTTTAAATTCCATGGTGTCACGGTCTAAGGTCAAAGATTCTAAGCCCTTATGCGCCTTGTAAAGAATGGTGCCACCAGGGGTTTCGTAAACGCCTCTGGACTTCATCCCTACAAGACGGTTTTCTACGATGTCCAAAATCCCAATACCGTGCTTCGCACCAAGTTCATTCAATTTTTCGAGCATAGCAAGTGGTGCCAATGCTTCACCATTCAACTTCACAGCATTCCCTTTTTCGAAGGTCAAGGTGATGTATTCAGGTTCGTTTGGTGCATCTTCAGGACGGTTGCAGATCAAGTACAAATCATCCAATGGTTCGTTTGCTGGATCTTCCAAGTCAGCACCTTCGTGAGACAAGTGAAGCACGTTGCGGTCCATGCTGTATGGGCGCTTTTTAGAAACAGGCACCGGCACACCATGCGCATTAGCAAAATCTACAGCATCTTCACGAGACTTGATGTCCCAGATTCTCCAAGGAGCAATAATCTTGGTTGCAGGACTGAGTGCTTTGATGGTGAGTTCAAAACGAACTTGGTCATTCCCCTTACCGGTAGCACCGTGAGCGATATAGTCAGCGCCTTCCTTTTTAGCCACTTCAACGAGCGCCTTAGAAATCAAAGGACGCGCGCAGGAAGTCCCGAGTAAGTAACCGCCTTCGTAAAGCGCACCGGAACGAATCATAGGAAATACGTAATCGCTTACAAATTCTTCCTTAAGGTCTTCAATGTAAACCTTGCTGGCACCGGAAGCCAATGCTTTTTCACGAACAATATTTAATTCGTCACCTTGGCCAACGTCACCGCACACAGCAATAACTTCACAGTTATCGTAGTTTTCTTTTAACCATGGGATAATAATAGAGGTATCCAAACCACCGGAATACGCCAATACTACTTTAGACATTTAAACAATCCTCCTAATTTTATTACATTACACTTGCCATAATGGCTTTATGGGCGTGCATACGATTTTCTGCTTCATCAAAAATGACACTGCGTGGATGTTCCATCACTTCATCAGTCACTTCAAAGCCACGATATGCCGGCAAGCAATGCATAAAGATGGCATCATCTTTTGCAGTGTTAAACAAGTCCATATCAATTTGATAGCCTGCAAAAGCTTTCGCACGCACTTCTTTTTCACTTTCTTGACCCATACTTGCCCATGTATCAGTATATACAACGTCAGCATTCTTCACAACTTCTTTAGGGTCATTTGTTAAGGTCAAAGTGCAATTATTTTCTTTTGCAAGCCCTTGTGCATACGCCACAATTTCAGGGTCCGGACGATAATTATCCGGGGTAGCTACATGAACATTCATCCCGCACTTGAGCATCCCAATCATCAATGAATGAGTCATGTTATTGCCGTCACCCACATAGCAGAAATCCAAACCTTGTAAAGTGCCTTTGTGTTCCTTAATGGTAATCAAGTCTGCAATCACTTGAGTTGGATGATAGGTATCGGTCAACCCGTTAATAATCGGAATATCTGCATACTTTGCAAATTCTTCAACCTCTGCTTGGTCAAAGGTACGAATCAAAATCCCATCTAAGTAACGTGCCAATACACGCGCAGTATCCTTTACAGGCTCACCACGTCCGATTTGCAAGTCATTGGAACTTAAGAATAAGGCTTGCCCACCAAGTTGATACATACCAACTTCAAAGGAGACACGAGTTCTGGTAGAAGATTTTTGAAAAATCATCCCCAAGGACTTGCCTTGCAAATAAGGGTGTGGAATCCCTTTCTTTTGTTTATCTTTTAAATCTAAGCCGAGATCGACAATTTCTTGAATTTCTTCACCGGTAAAATCACGTAAGGTTAAAAAGTCTCTTCCTTTTAAACTCATTGTTCTACCCCTTTCTCTTCATAACTGTAGAAAATAATGTTTTTAAAGCCCACACAGGTGGCAATATAATATGGTCTCAACTTCAAATATTCCAGCACATCAAGGGCCACTGAAATAGATGGCGTATCGGAATTTTGAAACACGATTTCACATTGATCACCTTTAATTTCAAAATCCACATTATACAACCAAGCGCTTTCAGATTGCCCCTGAGCCTTATACTTAAGGTTTACATATTTTAACTTACCCAAACTCTCATAGATGGTTTGATGGGCTTCCTTCACCATGTTACTTGCGTTACCACAATACACTTCTTTATCAAACATAAACGACATCCTATCTTTTAATCATTTACTGAACGTGGTCATTGCTCCACTCTTTTTTTACTCTACCATCTTTGAGCAAAATTTCAAGTTTTTCAGCGTCATGATCAACTAGAACGTCTTTGTATTCAACCAAATGCTTTATAATTTCATCAATTTCATCAACAAGATAATCAGCGTTTCTCAAGAATAAATCCGTCCACATCTTTTCATCCAATCGTGCCACACGGGTTAAATCTCTAAAACTTCCTGCACTGTACCCTTCTTCACGCAGCATGGTTGGACTTTTGATATAGGCACTCGATACCACATGTGCCAATTGAGACGTATAAGCAATAATTTGATCATGGGTTTCCGGCGTGGATTCAACCATTTTTCTGAATCCCATCGCCGCGACAACTTCTGCAAGTTGCTCCCAATCCACATGATACTCCAAGTCCGGTTCCTTTGTTACAACCAAACTTGCACCTTGAAACAAATTGACCAAGGAGTGTGCGTAACCAAAAAGTTCACGCCCAGCCATTGGATGCATACCAATATATTGCGGACCGTCTTCAAAAAAATATTTACGAAAACATGCCATAATGTCACGCTTTACGCCACATACGTCGACCACCAACCCATTTTTGTTCATGATTTGATGGTTTTCTTCTACAAATCGAATAATGTTCTTTGAGGTCATGGCAAGCACTGTAACATCAGCATCCATTAAATCCTGCTCACCGGCAATGTACGCAATGGACTTTTCATCTAACGCCAATGCAAGAGAAGCATCATTTTTGTCCATTCCCACAACTTTTAAATCAGTGTACGCAGACAATGCCTTTGCCACAGAACCGCCAATCAGCCCCAACCCTACAATCAGTACTTTCATTACTTCAATACCTTTTTAAGGATTTCAATGACTTGATCTATTTCCGCCTTGCTAATAACGAGTGGAGGAACAAAACGCAACACATTCTTCCCGGCGGTACAAATCAGAGCACCCTCATCACAAGCCGCTTGCGTCAATGCCCCCATATCGGTTCCATCTGCCATTGCTAAGCCGAGCATCAATCCGCGTCCTCTGACTTCAAGCACCTTTTCGCTATCAACAAATTGCGCCAATTGTTCGGCAAAGTATTCGCCCTTTTCTTGTACATCTTTCAAGAAGGCCTCATCGAAGATGATGTCCGCAACCACACAGCCTGCATGAGCTGCTAAAGGATTCCCACCAAAAGTGGATGCGTGATCCCCTGGTTGGAAAGCTGCCGCTACATGATTCTTTGCAAGCATCGCGCCCATTGGAACACCACCGGCTACAGCTTTCGCCATGGTTACAATATCCGGAGATAGACCAAATTTTTGATGCGCAAAGGCATAGCCAGTTCTGCCCATCCCAGTTTGCACTTCATCAATGATAAAAAGGATGTCTTTTTCCTTGCAAACCGCTTCGACATGCTTGAGAAAGTCTTCGTTCATAGAGATGATACCTGCTTCCCCTTGAATAACTTCAAGCATGATGGCACAAGTATCATCATCAACAAGGCTGTCTAACATTTCAATATTGTTGGCTTCTGTATATTTGAAGCCCTCAGGCAGCGGCGCAAAGCCTTTATGGTATTTTTCCTGACCGGTCGCGGTTAATGCCCCAATGGTACGACCATGGAAGGATTGCACCATGGAAATAATAGTTTGGCGACCATTTCCGTACTTTCTAGCCAACTTAATAGCAGATTCATTGGCTTCGGCCCCACTGTTACAAAAAAACGCTTTACCCAAGCCACTTGCATTGCAGAGCTTTTCGGCGAGTTCAATTTGAGGCTTGTTCCAATAGAGGTTTGAAATATGAATTAAGGTTTCTGCTTGTTCTTTAATAGCAGCTACCAACTTTGGATGGTTATAACCCAAACTGTTTACCGCAATCCCACTGACCATATCCAAGTATTTTTTTCCGGTGGTGTCGGTCACATATACCCCTTCACCGGATTCTACAACGATGGGTGCCTGTTTATAGGTCCCCATGATATATTCTTGCCCTTTGGCAACTAATTGTTCATCCATTATGCTTTCCCTCCAGTGACCATTGTACCGACCCCATCGTCAGTAAATAATTCAAGCAATAAACTGTGTTGCATTTGCCCGTTAATGATGTGGGCACTTTGCACCCCATTGTCAATGGCAAATTGACAACATTTTGCTTTCGGAATCATGCCGCCGTAAATCACGCCCTCATCTTGAAGGGTATCTAAATCAGCACTCGATAACTTACTAATACGTGCGCCGGACTGGTCTAAAATCCCGTCTGTATCTGTGAGCAGAAAGAATTTGTCAGCCTTGAGTGCAGCAGCAACCGCAGCCGCTGCCGTATCACCGTTAATATTATAGCGTCCGCCGTTTTCATCCAAGCCAATCGGAGAAATGACCGGAATATATTCTTTAGACAAGGCGTTGAGAATGAGTTCCGGATGAATATCGGTAATTTCACCGACAAATCCCAAGTCAACCAATTGGTTGTTTTTATCATAATGCATTTTTTTCTTTGCTTGAATGGTCCCGCCGTCAATGCCGCTCAAACCAGCCGCCTTCCCGCCATGCTTTTGCAACAGCGCTACGATTTCTTGATTCACCTTGCCAATTAAGACCATTTGTGCAATTTCAAGCACTTCGTTGTCAGTCACACGAAGACCATCAACAAACTTGCATTGATAGTTTTCTTTTTCAAGCCAATAATTGATGTCTGGGCCACCGCCATGAACGAGAATTGGATTCATTCCAACATAACGCATCAGTACAATATCAGAAATAACCTTTTCTCGCATGGTTTTATCGACCATTGCATGACCACCATATTTAATAACAATGGTATTGCCGTAGAATTTTTTAATATAAGGAAGCGCTTCTACCAGAACTTCCGCTGTATGATTTCCAAATTCCATAATTAGCTCCTGTAATCTGCATTGATGCTGACATAATCATGTGTCAAATCACATCCCCAGGCAACAGCTTCTTCAGTACCCTCATGAAGATCAATAAGGACTTCTACGAAATCCTCAGAAAGAATAGCGAGAGCTTTTTCTTCATCAAAGGCAAGACCCTGTCCGGCTTTTGCAACCTGAAGAGGCCCTACATAGATGTCCATCAAGTCCGGATTAAAAATCGCTCCGGAATAGCCTGCCGCACATGCGATACGTCCCCAGTTTGCATCACGACCATACATGGCCGCCTTCACTAAACTGGAAGAAGTCACGGCTCTTGCAATGGTTTTTGCATCGGTTACGGACAAGGCATGTTGCACCTTTACTTCAAACATCCTGGTCGCACCTTCACCGTCGGCAACAATTTGCTTGGCAAGCGCAATACAGATGTCCTTAAGTGCACTCGCAAACAACTGATAAGCTTCCGAGTGTTCATCGCTAATCAATGTGTTTTCTGCCATCCCGTTGGCAAGAACAGTCACCATATCGTTGGTAGAGGTATCACCATCCACAGAAATCATGTTAAAACTGTCACCAATGGCATTTTTGAGCGCTTGTTGAAGCAATGCGGAATCAATCGCCGCATCGGAGAGTACAAAGCCCAACATTGTAGACATATTCGGATGAATCATCCCTGCCCCTTTGCACATCCCCCAAAAATGAACATCTACCCCATCCACATTGACCACTGCTTCCGCCGTCTTTGGCACAGAGTCGGTCGTCATAATCGCTTGAGAGGCCAAATCAGCGCCTTCATCCAATGGAGCAAGCATCGTCTTTGATTGTTCAATCCCACTAACGATCTTATCTACCGGAAGTGGCATCCCAATCACACCGGTAGATGCCACGATGGTATAATGTGCAGGCAAATCATACGCCTTAGCTAGAGCGCCTGCCACCTTCTCGGAATCTGCAACACCTTGTTTGCCCATCGCCGCATTAGCCACACCGCTGTTTACAACAACGGCTTGTGCTTTTCCTTCCTTGAGCAAATTGTTTTTGGTTACTTGAAGTGGTGCCGCTTGAAACAAATTAGTTGTATATACAGCTGCCGCCGCTGCCGGTACATCGGAAACAACCACAGCCAAGTCTGATTTTTCTTTTTTAATGCCACAGTTCAAACCGGTGGCTTTATATCCTTTTGGAAAACTCATTGTCTTACTCCTTTTCCTTAAGGGCACATTGGGAATTGCTTCAATCCCATGGTTTCCGGGAAGCCAAACATGATATTCATGTTTTGAATGGCTTGACCGCTTGCGCCTTTTACAATATTATCAATGGCTGCACAAACAACCACAGTACGTTCATTTACAACATGTAATGAAATATCACAATAATTCGATCCCATTACCCATTTGGTTGCTGCGTATTCACCCATAGGACGAACACGTACAAATGGTTCCTCATCGTAAAACGCATGATACATGGCATCCAATTCTTCCGCTGTACAATCTTTTGTCAACTTTAAGGTGATGGTCGACAAAATCCCGCGATTAACAGGCGCCAAATGCGGATTAAATATCACATCCACATCATAGTCGCACAAACCGTCTACTTCTTGACGAATTTCTGTAATATGACGATGCTTGCCAATATTATATGCCGTCACATTTTCGTTCACATTCACGAAATGTGAACTATCTGTCAACTTTTTACCGGCGCCAGTCAAACCGGAGTCGCTGTCTACAACAACCATTGCCGGATTCACCAATTTGGCTTTGCAAAGCGGTGCCAAACCAAGGATAATACTGGTAGGGAAACATCCTGGATTTGCCACCAACTGACTAGCTTTAATATCCTCACGGTGCAATTCCGGCAAGCCGTAGACCGTTGTTTTCCATCCATTCCTACACACGTGTTCAGCGTTATACCATTCTTCGTATACCACCGGATCATTTAAGCGAAAATCCGCGCCAAGGTCAATGACCCTTACACCGCGCTCAATGAGTTGTTTTGCATATTCGGAAGATGTCCCATGAGGCAATGCCAAAAAAACCACATCACACGCAGTATAATTTTCAATTGCCATATCACAAAATACCGCATCATCAAGACCCAGTAGACTTTTATGAACATCGGATACCGGCCCATCCACGCTACGTGCGCCAATGGCAGTGAGTCTGACCTCATCATGCCCACTGAGTAAACGAATCAATTCAGAGCCCGTATAGCCGGTTGCACCAATAATACCTACATTAATCATATCGACACCTCCATCTGATGTTATGTATTATACAACTTGCTGTATATTTATTCAAGTGTTTTTTATCAAAAGGAGGCAAAAATGTATTCTTATCGCACTTTAGTATTATTTCCAAAAAATGATGACTATTCATCTATTCATGAATGGCCTCTCATCACTATGCTTCAAAGCCATTCGACCTGTATGCTTCAAGCCTATCACAGCGTCTCTGAACTTGGGTCAATCATGCACCGTTTTGCCAACACAAGCGATACTCGTATCATTTTAATTTTCGGCACCGACACAGAATGGCATTTTTTGCACCAAGCCCTTGCCCATCATCCAAACTGCAAACACCAAGAAACGTCTGCCCCATTCCACTTTTATGCGCGAATGAATGCATACACTCATATACTCGGTCTAACTCCAACAAACAAAAATTGCCTACCTATTGCTGAACAAAGTCTTAGCGCATATTATCACGCCCTTGTCCCTCGCACGCTTCATGCCCTTTCATTACAACTAGGCACTAGCCTCAACCACACCCACCTCACTATTTCCTGCGCAGAAAGCTGTACCGGCGGTTTCATCGCTAAGACGCTCACCGATATTGCCGGCGCATCAACTTATTTTTACGGCGGCGCTTGTACCTACACTGCCGAGGCAAAAACACAAGTTCTTCAAGTTTCGGAAAATATCATTTCCGAAAAGGGCATCGTTTCAAAAGAAACCGCTGAGGCCATGGCAATAGGCGCACAACGTCTGTTTGCCACCGATATTGCACTGTCTACTACCGGCGTTGCCGGTCCAGGACCGGATGTCGACGGCAATCCCGAAGGTCTCGTATATTGTTGCATCGCCATTAACAACGACCGATACACCTACCGATACCTCGCTTCTAATGAAACAATATGCACCGACCGTGACTTTATTCGTGCCGATTGCGTCCGATTTATTTTTGAAAAATTACTTACACATCTCCACGCACTCTAATAAACAAAGGGCTTCATCTATTCTAAGTTGAATAGATGAAGCCCTTTAATGTTCAGTCGTTTCTAATCATTTCTTCCGGAATCAATTCCACTGGAAACATCACTTCCGAATGGTTATCCCAAATCAATTCATGTTTGACTCTCACGCCAGAAATGCGATTTTTTGTATCCTTATAAATTTTAGAAACACGATAATACTTGCCATCGGCTTCCTTTTTAAAATGATGGTCCTCCTCAGTCAGTTCATAGGTCCATGGAAACGGATGTTTAGCACGTAATTCACCATATAATCGAACATTTTCTACCCAAACCATCAGCTGAACATCTTGATTGGTGGTATTAACAAATCGATAGTCCACGTAGTTATAGAAAATGGATGTCCCTGCACTGAGCGGTTTTCTGTGGTCAATATCGCATGCCAACGCATCTGAGTGCTTGTGAAACTCTGTTATTTCAAGAGGACTGTGCATGACCAAAAGATTGATGGTATTAGCAAGATTACATAATCCGCCACCCAATCCTGGAATAATTTGGTTTTTTTCAATCACACGTCCATCTTTATAGCCTTTTTTCTCAGAAATTTTTCCTACTAAATGCCAAAAAGAAAAGGTTTCTCCCGGATGAATAATCAGTCCGTTGAGTTTTTCACACGCCAACTTAATATTCACCGCTTTGTTTTCCTGTAATACCGGATCAATCCCAGGACCGGTCTTGATTACCTTGGAATGGTGGTCAGAAATGACTGTTGGCAGCACACTCTTCGATACTTCTTTTGCAAATTGTGTATGGCTCAAGGCATCCTTCATAATACGTTTAGCAGTTTCTTTTTGCACCGCAAGATGATAAAAAATCGGATTCATATCACTGAAACGACGTCGTTGCTTCGTAGCTTTATTTTGAATCGCAATACCACCAAGACGGTTTTTATATGGTTCATCACGGATTTCGGTTGGAATTCATACCTTCGGTAACGATAGATACCTT
>USCP01000011.1 GCA_900553245.1 uncultured Peptococcaceae bacterium | reverse complement strand
TTGCAATTTTTACGCTATCAACTCTATTTTATTCAGTGTAAACGACGACAGTGTGATTAAGGTGGGCGACGCTACCTTAAAAGCAGACAGCACCGGCTCCAATGCGATTTTTGCCACCGATGGTGGGACTGTTTATGCCAATAATAGCACGATTGTTACCTCAGCAAGCAATTCCCGCGGCTTGGATGCCACTTATGATGGGGCAGGGATTTGACTTCAGTAGCCACCGACCGTGGCGGCGGTAGTGGGTCCTTAACCAGCTCGACCCTATTTACCGCAGGCAGTGGTTCGCCGTTGTTGTATTCAACAGGAAATGTACAGGTAGACAATGTAAACGGGACGGCGACCGGAAGTCAACTGGCAGGGATGGAAGGGCTCAACACCATTCTTATTAGAAATGCGACCTTAACCAGTGAAGTCACGGGCAAGACGGCAAGTGATCCGGTGGCGAATGGGGTAATTATCTATCAATCGACCTCTGGGGATGCGGAAGCGTCAACGGGTGAAACCGCAGATTTTGAGGTGGCAGATTCTACCCTTTCGAGTGCGATTCAAGAAGGGGCGATGTTCTACTTGACCAATACCACCGCCAATATGGTACTTAAAAATACGACCTTGGATTTTGACAGCGATAAAGCCAACCTTTTGACCATTGGCGGCAATGATGCAAACAACTGGGGCACACCGGGCAGCAACGGTGCCACAGTGACCTTGACCGGACTGGATCAAACCCTTGACGGGAATATTGATGTGGACACCATTAGTAGCTTGGATTTGTATTTGCTTGATGGCTCAACCTATACCGGTGCAACCACCATCAGTGAAAACACTCAAGGGACTGGGACCACTGCTGCACCGATTACCATTAGTGTGGATGAGGGCTCAAGCTGGATTTTAACAGCGGATTCTACCATTAGTGCGTTGCACCTAGAAAAGGGGGCAAGCGTTGTTGATGAAGAAGGCAAGACGGTTACCATTGAGGCAGGCGGAGAAACAGTGGTTGACGGGGATAGCGCGTTGACCCTTACTGTAACCGGTAGCGTCGATGATGTCGTAACGACCAATGACAACAATACTCTGTCTGGGATGGTCATCGACCGCAGCGATTTTGATGTGACTTATGAAACCTCCACCATCTTTGGTGATAATGCCGGTGCGGAAAAGAACACCGATGTTACGATTCAAGAAGCCACCGGTGGCGATGATGTTCAAGAAGGGGGTCAACCATCTGGCGGGCAACCACCGGAAATCCCACAAGAAGGTGGGCAAGATTTGGCGTTTACAGATGTAAGCAAGGATTATTGGGCGTATGAGGATATTGAACAAGCCGTACGTTCAGGATTATTGGCTGGAACAGCGACAAATACCTTTTCGCCGGAGGTGTCGTTAACCCGTGGGATGCTGGTGACCATCTTGCATCGCCTGGAAGATGATGATGCTGATACCGCAACGGCATCAGATTTTAGCGATGTGGATGCCGAGGCTTATTATGCTGATGCAGTCGCATGGGCAGAGGCAAACAACATTGTTTCTGGCTACAGTGATGGCACCTTTAGACCAAATCGTGCCGTATCTCGCGAAGAATATATGACGATTCTGTTCCGTTATGCACTGACAAAGGGCTATGATACCGGTATTGACGATACAGAAGCGCTTATGAGCTACGCCGATCAAAGTCAGATTAGCGATTACAGCGAGGAAGCTGTGCTCTGGGCGGTGAACCATCAATATTTCAGAGGAACCGGCAGCAATACATTAACTCCACAGGGAACCATTACCCGAGCACAAGGGGCTGCCATCCTTATGCGTTTCCTCAATGCCGAAGAAGCTGTGCCGGTGCCGGATTTACCAACCGGCGGTGCGGAAGGACAACCACCGGTTAAGCCGGAAGAAAACGCCTAAGGGCTTGTTAGAATAAAGATTTTTTCAGCTTTCTTTAAGGATCGAGTGCTATACTCAAGATGTCAAGAGATGATGTTGATGTCCAATCAACGCCAAAGGGGCGTGTGATGCGCCCTTCCTATGAAGCATACATTCCTTTATATACATAGTCGTCGTGGGCGCCACCGTTTCTAAAATCTCCTCGTTTATGAAAAACACACAGGTGGTAAGCCCAAAGAAGCGCCGCGTTCAGATCTTTGATCATGAATGTCGGCGCTTTTGTTGCGGTAAAAGAAGTCGACATTTATAATGAAGGAAAGGGAGGTGGGCGGATGAACACCAATCAATGGGTGTTATTGACGGTGGCAGTCTTGTCAGGCGGCTATGCCTTGTACCAAGGTGTGGTGTTATTGGCCTTACGCAACAGGAGGGCACAGACCATAGGCACAATCACAGATATAGCCACTGTCAATAAAAACGGTACGAAAGGGCGTAACAGCGCATGGGCATCGTTTTACTATAAGGTAGATGGGCATATGGTATATTCGGACAATCGTATTCAAGTGCCGATGACAAGCGAACAAGGCAGTCAAATGTTGGTGTATTATCGTGTGGATGCGCCGGAGCTGCTGGTTTCAGTTTCATATAAAAGATTGGCTGTCGGTGCTGTGATTGCGGTGGGGTGTGGTCTTGTAGCAATCATTATCTGATGATTGAAATTACTGAAGGAGAAAACGATATTTCTATCGTAGAAAAATGTGATACAAAAGAAAAGAGAAACCATCATGACAAATCAAGTATTAGAAAATATGCATACCCGTCGCAGCTGCCGTGCCTATAAGCCTGATATGGTGCCACAGGAAGCGTTGGAACAAATTATCGAAGCGGGACTCTATGCGCCATCCAGCTTGGGTGAGCAATCCGCAAAGATTATTGCTGTGACCGATAAAGCAACGCGCGATAAGCTTTCTAAGCTCAATGCATCCTTTATGCCGGGCAAAGAAGGCACCGATCCTTTTTATGGAGCGCCGGTGGTATTGGTGGTATTGTCTGAGAAGAAGCGCCAAGCACAATTTTGCGATGGTTGCTTGGTCATGGAAAATATGATGCTTGCGGCACATAGCCTCGGCTATGCTACCTGCTGGATTCATCGTGCACTGGAAATGTTTGAAAGCAACGAAGGCAAGGCATTCCTTCAAGCGCTTGGTGTAGAAGGTGACTACGTTGGCGTGGGCAATTGTATTGTTGGGCTTCCAGCCTGGGAGGCTTTGCCGGAACCACCGGCGCGTAAAGATGGGCGCGTGGTATATGTAAAATAATGGAATAGTAGAGGACGGCGCAGGAGGCCGTCCTTTTTTTAATTATAAGATAAAAGTGCATAAATAATCATTTAATGACAAAATAATGTATTATATTGCATTGAAAGCAACTTTGTGACACAATAAACTTATCTTAATGAGTAAGGAGTACGAGAATATGAGATTTTTTATTGATACAGCAAAGATTGAAGATATTCAAAAAGCCAACGACATGGGCGTGATTTGCGGGGTTACCACCAATCCTTCTTTGATTGCAAAGGAAGGTCGCGTATTTGAAGAAGTGATTGCGGAAATCGCGTCTATTGTAGATGGTCCGATCAGTGGTGAAGTAAAGGCAACCACCACCGATGCAGAAGGCATGGTGGAAGAAGGCAAGGCTATTGCGGCCATTCATCCAAACATGGTTGTGAAGATTCCGATGACCGCAGAAGGGCTCAAGGCTACCAAACAGCTTAGCGCATTGGGGATTAAAACCAATGTGACCTTGGTGTTTAGTGCCAACCAAGCCTTGTTGGCGGCTCGCGCCGGTGCAACCTATGTGTCACCGTTTTTAGGCCGTTTGGACGATATTTCCACCCGTGGCACTGACCTTATTGCTGAAATCGCACAAATTTTTGAGGTGGCTGGGATTGAAACCCAAATCATCGCGGCAAGCGTGCGCCATCCAATGCACGTGACCGAATGTGCCCTCGCCGGTGCGGACATTGCCACTGTGCCATACAAGGTGATTGAGCAAATGATCAATCATCCGCTTACCACTGCTGGGATTGAAAAATTCAAGAACGATTACGAAGCGGTATTTGGCAAATAAGATGAAGGAACAGTATTGCACCACCGGCCAATTTGTGGGATATAAACGTCATTGTGGGCCGACGGCTATGACCAATTTGGTGTTGTCGCTGAGAGCGGATTTAGAGGCAAAGTCAGTGTTCGATGAAGTAGTGGCAATCGGCCGACGTCATTTGGCCTACCTCAATGTGCAAAATATCGGCGGCACCAGCGACGGGCTGAGTGGGGTCTATTTACGTGCGGTATTGAAACGTTACGGTCTGGAGGATGCAGTGGTGCATTTTGGTGGTGTTGCAACCGAAAAGCGCTTGCGCCACGCTCTGCGCAGCGGGGCGCTGTGTTACTTACAAATGCATCTTCATCCCAAGTATCACAATCATCATGTGCTTGTCTATGAAAGTGAATGGATGGGCTTTCGCACGGCAGACGGTTGGCAACATCAGCCGGTCTATCTGACGGCGCGGGATTTGCGCGGCGCGACATTTTTCACAATTACGCCGCCCGATACCGTTTCTCGACAATAAAATATGTATAAAAAATGACAGGATGCAAGTGGCATCCTGTTTTTTGTGGGCGCATAGAAATGCAAATTTTGTGTAAAAAAAGAGTGCATGCATCGAAAAGTTGCTGAAAGCTAACTGTGGCGCGGATTTCGTGAGATATGTTTGACTTAAAACCGTGCAACCCTACCTATAAGAGGGTTTTAGCAAGTGTTAACATGAAAAATACTTTGTGTTATTTCGGTAAAAAAGAAGTTAAAATACTTGCACCGCTCTAGGCTAAACGGTAAACTAGGTGAGTACTTCATCCGACAGGGTGTTTTATTAAGTATGCATTTTATTGCATTACATGCGATTCTATAGAAAGGGCTGATTTACCTCGATGAAGGAAAAATTAAAACGTTTTCTGATTGCCTATGTAAAGCTCGTCAACGACTTTGTGGGCGCGATTTCTATCAGACGAGGCAGCAAAAAATCTATGGCTCTTGCAGCCGGGCTGACATTGGCACTGGTTGTATTTTTGGCGAAAGAGTGGAATTTATTCCTTAATCCGGACACTGAATTTTGGGGCTATCAGGTGTATGTGGTGGCATTTTTGTTTGTCGCCATTATTGATTTTCTGATTGTCTTTCGAGTACAGGTAGAGCCACGGTATCATAATTTCTTTTATACGGCGCTCTTTTTCTTGATTCCGGTTGTGAGCATTCAAATGGTAGAGTGCTTTCAAGGGAACTTTATTTATGTGTTCTCCGTGCCGAACTTTTTCATGAACTATTTTAGTTACCTGATTCTCTACATGTTCATTTATTTTATCTGCGGACGTTTTCGTATGACGATTGGTATCGCCAATGTGTTGCTTTTCATTTTTGGGATGGCCAATTACTTTATTGATTTGCTTCGCGGAACCCCATTGGTCCCAATGGATATTTTCGCTATGGGCACTGGGATGAATGTTGCAGCAGGCTATAACTACAAGCTTTCCTGGCAGATCATTATGGCATGCTTGATGTTTCTGATTGTGATGCTTTTAAATCGTCAGATGATCAACATTCAACCGCGATTGGACCGTCACAAAGTGGCGGTGCGTGCTTCAGCCCTTGCGTATATTTTATTGATTGCAAGCTTGGTGTTTAGCACCGATGTCTTGGCAGACCATGGCTTTAAACCGGATTTTTGGAACCAAAGTCGTGGCTACCATCACAGTGGCAGCTGGTATAACTTCTGCCTCAATACCAAATATATTCACGTATCTGAACCGGATGGGTATGACAGTAGTAATGTTAACCAAGTAATCTTGGAAACCGTGGCTGCGGAAGACCCGGATGTGAACAATGGTGCGACCATTAACCTTTTAACCGGGGAAGACAACTATGTGCCAACCGGTGAAAAACCAAATATTATTGCGATTATGAACGAAACCCTTTCTGACCCAGCGTCATTAGGGTATTTACAAACCACCGAGGATTATCTGCCGTTTATCCATAGCATGAGTGAAAATACCATCAAGGGGACGGTATCGGTGCCTGTGTTTGGTGCCGGGACCAGTAACTCCGAATATGAATTCCTTACTGGGAATTCCATTAGTATGCTTCCTGCCGGCAGTAGTGTCTATGAATCTTATATTACCGATGCACAGCCATCTCTGGTATCTACATTGGATGCGCAAGGCTACTCTCGTACCGCCTTCCATCCGTATTTTGCCGATGGTTGGAATCGTCCGAGTGTTTATCAATCTTTGGGCTTTGAAAAATACATCTCCATGTCTGACCTGATTGACCCTGAAGTGGTGGATGCGTATCAAGAATCAAACGATGAAAATGCGTTTATCAACGCAGTAGAGACCATGTATCCGGATGAGGATATTTTGTGCAGACGCTTTGTAAGCGATTCCTACGACTTTAAGAAGGTTACGGAAATGTACGAAAACCGTGATACCTCTCGTCCGTTCTTCTTGTTTAATGTGACCATGCAAAACCATGGCGGTTATGACCGTAGTTACTTAAACTTCTATGAAGACGTTCACATTACCAGCATGTTGGGCTATTATCCTAAGGCTGAACGCTATTTGTCCTTGCTCAAGCAATCCGACAAGGCCTTTGAGGAGCTCATTAACTACTTTAGTAATGTGGATGAACCGACTGTGATTTTGATGTTTGGTGACCACCAGGCATCCATTGAAAACGCTTTTTATGAAGAACTTTATGGGAAATCATTGGACGAACTCAGTGATGCCGAATTGCAATCCCGTTATCATACCCCGTTTGTCATTTGGGCAAACTACGATATTCCGGAAGCAACGGTAGAATCGATTTCTTCCAATTATCTTTCAACCTTGCTCTTGCAAGTGGCTGGGCTTGAAATGACCGAATACAACGAGTATTTGGCAGCCCTCTATCAGGAAATTCCGGTGATTGACTCTATTGGCTATAAGGGCAGAGATGGCAATTACTATGATTTGGCAGACAAAAACAGTCCTTATGCGTCCTTGATGAATGGGTATAGCTGTGTCATGTACAACAATCTCCTCGATCGCGAAAACCGCGAGTGGACCTTGTTTACCTTAGACACCTTACCTTTGACCAATCCATTGATGGTACAAAGCCTAGAAGAGGCGGCGTCCGGCAAGGATCAAAAGAAGGATGAGATGTCGTCAAAGGAAACGGCTGAAACGCCGTAGCAATGACAGTTTCATGAGGGGACGGATGTGCGCCATCCGTCCTTTTTTCTTTAGTTGACGTAGAATTGATGAAAGGAGTTGTGTGGAATGCGCATGAAGTTGCCGTCGATTTTGAAAAAAGAACGTCCGCTTTTTCATGTGGGGCCGGTAGATGTCTCTTTAAGCCCCTTGCCTTATGTGTTCCTCGGTTGCTTGATGACATCGGTGATGCTAGTGTTGATGCACCGAGTGTCTCCGCTTTTTAAAGCGGGCTTTGGTGCAGACTTTGGCCTATGGGGCGACGAATCCAAGCTCTTGTTTTTTGCTATTTTGGCCGGTGTGCTCTTTATCCTGCGGGTGCGCGTCCATGGAAAAATCGGCTTTTTCCTAAGTACCGCGGTGTATGTGACACTGCCTGTGACGACTTACCATATGATTGAATTTGCCAATGAGATGGATGGCTTTGCCCGTGCATCGGAATTGGTGTTTATGAACGTGATTTTTATCGCGGTGGTTTATCTTTTGTTTTTGGCCATCTTTGGCAGCTATCGATGGTCCGGCTTTATTGCCATTGGACTTTTTTATGCCTTTGCGGTGGCGTGCCATTTTGTCTTACTCTTTCGCGGGACACCTTTCGTGCCACTCGATCTTTTTGCTGCCGAAACCGGCATGAATGTAGCGTCTAACTATGTGTTTGAGCTTACAGTGCCGCTCATGATTGCCACTGTTTGGACCGGACTGATGCTCGGTGTGGCCTATCAGCTCGGGCGTGGCAATTTGGTGCGTGCGCGTTGGAAGGTGACCCTTCGTGCGTTGGCACTCCTAGCCATCTTATTGATTGGCTCGGTCTTTTACAGTCAATCCTATTTGCAGGACAAGAAGTATACAATCAGTTATTGGGATCAAGAATCCAGTTATGAGGAATACGGTAACTGGATGGCTTTTTGTTTGAATCTACGTAATGTCTTTCCGGAAAAGCCGGATGGCTATGATGCCGATGAGGTGTCAAGCACGGTAGATGCAACCCTCGAAGAAACCGGTGTGAATCCACAAGGCAATGGTGCTTATAACATGATTAGTGGCAAGAGCGATTACATGCCGACCAAAAAGCAACCAAATATCATTATGATTATGAATGAATCCTTTGCGGATTTGGACGCCCTTGGCGACCTTGAAACCAACATCGAGGTCATGCCGTTTTTTAATAGCCTCAAGGAGAATACCATTCGTGGCTCCTTGCAGGTATCCACTCACGGCGGTGGGACCGCTTGCACCGAGTATGAGGCGCTCACCGGTAATTCTCAAAGTTTCCTTTCAGCGGGCGCAGTGGCTTATTCGGCGAGTATGCACGACACCTCTCCGTCTATTGCCTGGAACCTACGGGCGCAGGGATATCAGACTGAGGCTTTCCATCCGTATTACGCCAGTGGTTGGAGCCGTGAAAAGGCCTATGCATATATGGGCTTTGAGCGCTTTGTTGCCTTAGAGGACCTTGTACCTAAAAGCATCCTCGAGATGACCGCCGCTGACCGTATCGGTGCCATTGAAAAGGAAGTCGACCCTAGCGACGGCGATGTGTACAACCGCGATTATATGAGTGACCACTACGATTTCAAGATTGTAGAGGATATGTATGAAGCGCGTAATAAGTCCAGACCGTACTTTATGTTCAATGTGACCATTCAAAACCATGGCGGGTATTTGGACCCAAGTGCGAATTTCCAAGAAGAAGTGCGCATTACCAATATGGATGGCACCTATCCACAAGCGAATCGCTATCTGTCCTTGATGCATGCGTCAGACAAAGCATTTGAGGAACTCATCGGTTACTTTAAAAATGTGAAGGAACCGACCATTGTGGTGATGTTTGGTGACCACTTGCCAAGCCTGGAAAAAGAATTCTATACAGAGCTCTTTGGAGAAGCACCGGAAAACTTTGATATTACTAAAAATCAAGCCTATCATCAAACACCGTTTGTGATTTGGGCAAACTATGACATTCCGGAAAAGGACATGGGCACCATTTCTACCAATTATCTTTCTCCGCTTATTTTGGAAACAGCAGGGCTGAAACTGACTGACTACGAGCGATATTTAGCAAGTTTATACAAATCTCTGCCGGTCATTTCAAACCTCGGTTATGTGGATACGAAGGGTGAGGCTTTCTATCAAATTCCGGAAAATCAATCGGCGATTAAGCGGCTTGTGAATGACTATCAATGTGTGGCCTATAACAATCTGATGGACACCACTCATAGAGATTGGTCAGTTTTTACCCATGATGAGAAGGCGTTGCCATCGGTGACACCATTCAAACACACAACAGAATAAATAACAAAGCGCCTGCCTTTCAATCGTGAAAGACAGGCGCTTTGTTACGAAAATAAAAGGTGTGGCCTTGAGGATGGAAGCCACACCTTTTAGTATCTTTCGCACCGAGGGGAGTGGTGCAATCGAAGGAGAATGGACCGTGAAAACGGTCGGTGTAAATGAAAAGGAATTTACAGCTCTAATGATAGCCTTGAATCCTTAAAGTAGCCTTAAAAAGAGAAAAAAAGCAAAAAAAATGCCCAAAAGCCGGTAGTCCGGCAATCGGGCGCTTATAACACTGAGGGGAAGTGTTATAAAGGAGATTGGCCATTAAGACATGGCCACAATGAAAAGGAATTTACAGTTATTATTATAGTCGATTATAAAATGAAAATCTAGAGAAAAGTTCAAGACTTTTAAGATTTTTTTAAGATTGCACAAGCGATTGCGGCGCATCGCCCAGAGGATTACAATAGAAGGGACTGTGAAAGGAGCGTCCTTATGAGCTATCAACATAAAGTACAATATTATGAAACCGATCGTATGGGTATAACCCATCATTCCAACTATATTCGCATCATGGAAGAGGCGCGTGGAGAATGGATGGAACAAATGGGCATGAGCTATGATACCTTTGAAAGCCTAGGGCTATCCTCGCCGGTGGTCAGTGTAAGCTGCAATTATAAAAAGCCAACCACCTATAACGATCTCATTGAGGTCAATATCTATATCATTGATTGTGACCATCTCAAAATGCGTTTGGCCTATGAAATGACCGCGAAGGGCGAAACAGTAGCCACCGCCACCAGTGTGCATTGCTTCCTAGAGGCTGATGGCCGACCAATCAGTCTGAAGAAACGCTTTCCGGAGGTGCATGCTGCCTACAAAGCGTACGAAGCCCAGCAAGGAGCGATTCCCTTTAAGGTGGGTTGAAAAAAGTCGTAAAACCCTTCATACTTAAAGATAAGGATCCGAAGGAGGACGAAGCCGAATGACCATGAAAAATAGCCAAAACATTGCTTGTATGGATTGCAAGAAGGAAGGCGCTTTTGAATTTTACGGTCACATTGACGTGACCACTGACCCAGCGCTCAAAGTGCTCGTAAAAAATTATGAGCTCTTTAAGTTTACCTGCCCACATTGCGGGAGTGAACAATTTGTAAATTACAGCTTTATCTATCAAGATGCCGACCATGGAGTGTTGCTCTACCATTTGCAAAGTCCGGAAGAAATTGACCAAGCGCGTGCCACATTGACCCAAGATGGCGAACCACAGGCGTCTGCTGACGGGCAGTATCGTCGCCTCGTGATTGGGCCGGATGCCTTGGTTGAAAAAATTCGTATCTTTGATGCGGGCTACGACGATCGTGTGATGGAACTCTACAAAATTTTCCTCTACGGTCAGTTGCGTGACCAATTGGCACAAGCTGCCGGAGGCGACAATGTGGAAGCCGTCTTTATCGATGAGCATTTGGACGGTAGCTTGCATTTTGTCTTTGTGGGTGAGGGTCGCGCCATTGGTGAAATTCCGTTGAGCACCGAAGTATACGCGCAAATTGCTGCGGACTACAAGGACAAGCTCGACCAATTTGCCGCCGATGAAGTATTGATTGACCAAGACTGGGCCTTTGACTTTTTGGGCCGCATGGCACAGGATGCTTAATACCATTCAAGGCTGTTCCCAACGGGAGCAGCCTTTTTTGTCGGCATCTTCCTTGAAAAAAGCCGATTGAGCGGTTACACTAAAAGAACATGGGTTCAATCCGGCGACTTGGTGTCGCTTGGAAAAGGAGGCGCGTGTATGATTCATCCCATTAAGCATTTTAGATTGGTGCACCGGCACCGCATGGCAGTGATGCGTCATTGCTGTATGGCAGGCATTCCTTGGCAGGGATTGGTGCATGATTTATCAAAATTTAGTCCGTCGGAGTTTATCCCCGGCGTGAAATATTTTATGGGGTACAAAAGCCCCAACGTGCGCGAACGTGACCTTTGGGGCTACTCCTCGGCATGGCTCCATCACAAGGGGCGCAATAAACACCATTTTGAATACTGGGTGGATTATAATATCAAAAAACACCGCGAAGAAGCGGTGCGCATGCCGGGAAAATATGTGGTAGAAATGTTTTGTGATCGGGTGGCGGCGTGTAAAGTCTACCAAGGCAGTGCCTACAATGACCGCAAGCCCCTCGATTATTATCTCAACGGCCATGCCGAAAGCGCCATGCACCCGGAAACGGCAAGGGTGCTGGAATCTTGGCTGCGCATGCTCGCCGAAGAAGGCGAAGCTGCGACATTTGCGTATATCAAGGGCTTGCACCGCAAGGTGTATGATGCTCATAGTTTAAAGAAGAGAAGGGATTAGTATGCAGTTAAAGCAAGCGGTAGGGAATACCTGGTATTTGGACGACTGGCAGGTGATCCCCCTGTATAAAACCTCCGAGTCCACCTGTGTGCTTCTAGACACCGGTTTTCGCGCACAACGCGACGACATTGAAAAAACACTGGAAAAAAACGGCCTCACGCCGGTAGGCATCCTCGGCTCCCACATCCACGTGGACCACTCCGCCAACCACCGTTATTTCCAACAAAAATACAACATTCCGGTGGCCCTTTCTGCCGGTGAAGCCGGGATTGCCGCAACCCCGCTCAACTTGCAGGCCTATTATTTTTATATGCTCCATCCGCAGCAACCGGCAGCCGATGATGACATCACCACCATGCTCGTAGAAGCCGATGAGCTCATCATGCCAAGTGAAAACCACATCAACTTCTGCGGGGCCGATTTTGAAATCGTCCACACCCCAGGCCATACCCCGGACCACATCTCCATCGTCACTCCGGATGACGTGTGTTACATGGGCGACGCCATCCTCACCGGCAAAAACATCACCAACGCCAAGCTGCCGTATTTCTTTAACGTGCAAAAATCCATTGAAGCCATGCAGCTTTTGCGCGACACCCATTACAGCTACTACCTCGCCGCCCACAAGGGTCTTTATCCGGGCGAAACCATTACCCAGCTGGCGGACGATTGCATCGCCTGCGTCAAGGACATCGCCATGCGCATCCTCGATAACATCGACTGTGGCCTCACCCGCAGCGAAATCGTCATCACCGCCTGCACCGTCATGAAAATGCTCTCCTCCAAGCCGCGCAAAGTGGCCTTCTACGAACGCAACATCCACATGTACGTGGACTACCTCGTAGACGTCGGCGCGCTGGAAATCATCATCAAAAACGGCGTCGAATATTTCCTCAAAACCGGCATCCGCGCCTAATATAAACACCATCCCTCGTGCAAACGCGCGAGGGATTTTTTGTGGCGCGATTCCTTGATAAGTCATACACCAACGGACTATAATAGCGCTATCACCTAAATAAAGGAGGGGCATGGACGATGCGATTTGCCATTTGTGACGATGAGCGTGTGCATATCAATGAATTGGAAAACTACTTTGCGCAAAAAGAGGAGCTGCAAATAGAAAGTGAGCCCTTTGAGAGCGGTGAAGCCTTGCTTGATGCCTACAAGCAAGGGCAACAGTCCTTTGACGCCCTCTTTATTGATCTGGAAATGGGCGGTATGAATGGCATCGAAACCGCCAACGCCATTCGCGTCATCGATGAACGTGTGATTATTGTTTTTGTCACCAGCCATGAAGAATACGCCATTGACTGCTTCCAATGCAGCCCGCTCAGGTTTCTGAAGAAACCGCTACAGCCGGAAAAGGTGGACGGAGCTTTGTGGGCGATTGAACAGCATCTGTCCAAAACCAGAAGGATTGTTCATTTTACCTTTGACAAAGCGCAGTATCGCCTTTATGAGGATGACATCATCTACTTGGAAAGCTGTGACCATAAGGTATATATCTTCACTGTGGACGAAACCTATTGTGTAAATACAAAATTAAGCGAGCTGGAAGATACCTTGAGCGCTGACGCTTTTGCACGAGCCCATAAGGCGTTTTTGGTTAATCTGCGCTATGTCAAGAAAATAAAGGGCAATGAGATTTATTTGCGTCAGTGTGAACAGAGTATTCCGCTGGGACGCACCTATAAATCTGCCTTTATGAAAAGCTATGCGCATCAGCGCGAAAGGGATTTGTGTGTATGACAGTATTTGATCTTGCCGATGCGACGACGCCGTTTTTTGATGCGTGCATGTTTTTTCTATTGTTTGAAGCATTTTTGGTGCGGCGTCCGCTCAAGAGGTCGCGTTGTTTTTTGATAGGCATTCCGCTTTTAACGCTGGGTATTGCTGTGAGCAATCATTTTCTCATGCATCAACTGGGCAATGCCCTTGTTATGATTGGTGTTGCGGTCATCGTGGCTCGTCTTTTTTACCAAGGGTTAATCGGGAATTTGGTGACTGTTGCCACTATAGGGGCGGTAATAATTGGCATAGTAGAAACTGTTGTGTTGTATTTTATTACACTAGCTTTGAACGTATCCGTGCAAGATGCTATTGATATTCCGGCTTACCGATTTGTCGGAATTGTTCTTTCTAAGCTATCGGGCTTGGCAGTTTGTTATATCCTGCGCTTGACATGGCGTGAAAAGCCGTTTGAACTCAGTCGTTCCTTTTGGATTCAGTTCTTTGTGTTCTTTTTGAACGTGACGATGATTTTTCTTTTATTGTTTAAGATGTCCTATGAATTGCACAATCCGTATTATGACACCGTTGCCGTGTTTTGCACGCTGGGCTTACTTGTCAACACCTTCTCGGCGCTCTACCTGTATGAACGCTTGGCAAAGCAAAACGAAACCATTCAAGCAGAGCAGCAATACCGGCAACACCTCAAGGAACAGCTCAAGCACTTAGATGACATCGTGGCCAAGCAGGAAGAGCTGAGACGCTTTAAGCACGACATGAGCAATCAGCTGGTAGCACTGGAAACCTACTTTGAGCAGGACGACCGGAGCGAAGGCAGGGCACATATTCAAGCGCTTATGCAATGGTTTGACGAGGCGCGCCCCACTGTATATACCGGCAATACCGCCTTGGATGCCATCCTCAGCACCAAAAAGACCTTGGCTGAGCGTCAAGGTATCCGGTTTTCAACCCTGCTTCAGATTGAAAAAGACCTTCCCATCGCACCGGTGGATATCTGTGTCATCTTTGGCAATGCGTTGGACAATGCCATCGAAGCATGTGGCAAGGTCAAGACTGCGGACAAGCACATTGATGTCGTTATGATTCAGCAGGAAGACGAGGTCTTTTGCAAGATTACCAATACCACCTTTGCGCCAACACAGGGCACACTAAAAACCACTAAAGCCGACAAAGAAAACCACGGCTTTGGTCTCATGAATCTGAAACGCGTCTTGGAAAAATACGATAGTGAACCCATCATAGAAACAACGAACTGTCAGTTTACACTTCTGTTTACCCTGTTTTTAAATGAATAGCACAGCAAAAGCCATGTAGTGACAAGCGCACTACATGGCTTTTTGTGTCGTTTACGTATTCTGGCGTGCCGTTTACGTAGAGGTGCAATTATTCTGAAAAAATAATGATAGAATGCCATCAAGAAAGGAGACAATCATGCACGTAGAAAACTATGTTGGTTTTTTAGTTAGTCAAGGAATCATTGAAGAAGCAGATCAAGAAATCTATTGTTATGGGTTTAAGGTGCTCCTGTTTAATGCTATTTGCATATTATCAGTAATGGCCATTGGTTTATTTTTGGGGCTGTTACCGGAAACAGTTAGTTTTTTGATAGGCTTTTTTGGCATGAGACTCTATGCCGGTGGATACCATGCTGCGACAGAAAAAAGATGTTATGGTCTTTTTATGATGACTTATTTGCTGTTTTGTTGGTATATTAGTATCTTCCCTCAATTCAATATCATAGTTTTGAGTGCCATCATGTGTTTTTGTGTAGCTAGTGTTTTGAAATTTGCTCCGATAGCAGATCAGAGTGTAAAGGAAAGTGCAGAAAAATTTGGTATGTTTCGGAGAAGATGTTTGCTGATATGTGGCATGAATTTGTTAATTGTATGTTTATTTGTAGGTTACCTTCCTAATAATACGCTGTTGTACTCCTACACATTGGGATTTATTGTAGAATGTGTGTCAATTATTGTTGCTAGGATTTTAAATTAAACAATGAAATTTATAAAAGATGAGGAGTGATTTTATGGGAAAACGGGGATTAAGAGAAAAGAGTGATGTGTTTTTGGCAAATTGTGCTTTGAAAATAGCAAAATTATCGGTTAATTGTACTTGCTTAGGTCCATATTATGAGTATAAGAAACCTGAAGCATTAAAATACCTTACTCAAGAATCTAAAGTTTAAAAATTTTCTAGGGTTCTTGAAAGGAGAGGGATAAAAAAGAAATATAGAAAATAATTGTTAGAGTATAATTATTAGAGCATTAGAAGTAAATGGATGAGAATTTCCAAGGAGTGAGAAAAATGAAGTATAATTATAGAAAAATAGTAAACACATGTTGTTGTGTTTTAATTTCTGCTGGCTTGTTGTCTTTTCCTATGGCAGGGTATGCAAGTGATCTTGCCGACGAAAATCCAGAAGCGTATTATGAGGAACGCGCGAATCATATTGTAGATAATCAACTAGATGCGAACTCTTTTCTTATTAAAGAAGATGAGCAAGCTCAATCTCTTTTTAATATGAATAATATTCAAGTGAGTGCTGCATTAGCTGATTCTTCAGATCGTGAAGTGGCATTATCAGATGAAGAAACCGTTAAGTCCGTTGTATATGAGTACAATAAAATAACCCTTTCTTCATTGTTTTCTGGTGTATTTCAATTAATGCCAAGAGAGTATTTTGTAAGTGAAGATATTTATCAAGAAGCAAATGCAAGAAATCTCTATGAACTGTTCAATAAACCTGCAGCTGGTGAAGATATTGAATCCTATGATTTTTCAGTTGACTTCAGTCAAATAGATATTGGACAAACTTATGCTAGGGTTGTAGCAAATCGTCATGCAGATGTTGTTTATAGCAATTCGACAGCTCCAAATAGAAGTTATGGCAGCATTGAAGGCTATCTTTTGAAAAAAGATAACGATACATGGAAAATCGAAAATGTTCTTTTTGCAACAGATTTCGTTACTCCGAAGTTTAATGAATTTGTGGATGCGTCCGATGAGGACTCTTGGGGAGAACCGTTCGTATTTGATAACTGTCAACGAAAGCATTATGAATCTGATATGAATTTCAGTGATTACATTGAAGGCTCAATAGATGCACCAAAATTGAAAATTGATTCAATAATGTTGTCTTATGGAGACAACGATGATTCAGTTACTGAACAAGTGGATAGCTCAGCAAAAGCTGGCTATTTAAAAGCTAGATGCGCACAATATGCAAGACAATTTGGAAATAATCCGAATACAGATTATTATGTATATTTCACTGCATTACAGGGGGGGGATTGTACAAACTTTGTTTCTCAATGTATTTATCATGCAGGATTGCCAATGACTGCTCATTGGTATCATAATAACAAATCTTCATATAGTACTTCTTGGATTAGAGTTGTCGAATTACGTGACTACTTAATTAACAATCATCTTGCAAAAGGGTATTATGAGCAAATGCCAAACTATCCTTCCGGTGTAAATATAGAAGGTACTCCAATTCAATTTTCAAACGGAACAACTTGGAGTCATAGTGCCATCGTCCTTGGAAAGGATAATGGCGGGTATTATGTTGCAGAACATACCGGTCCTAACGGGAATTCCTCTTATCGTTCAATTGGTAATTCCTTAAGTAAGAAACGCACTTTTTGGATTGGTGCAAGTTAACAATGCAATCAATTCAACCATGAGAGATGCGTAGGAGGTGTGTATTATGAAGATACATACAAAACAAAAGCTGATAGCGATTTTAAGTATGGCTTTGCTTGTCGCTGCCGGATGTAGCAATGGCAACAATGAAATGATAGAAGACCAACAAGCGTATTATGAAGAGCGTGCGCAGCATTTGACCGATTATCAATTGGACGATGGTTCCTTTGTTGTAAGAGAAAACAAAGACGCACAGAAGATGTTTGATATCGATGAGATTAAAATTGATACAAAGGGTGAGGCGTCTACGGCTGATGAAAAGGCAGTGCAAGCGCTTGTCACAGAGTACAATAAAATCACTCTAGCCTCTTTATTTTCCGGTGTGTATCAGCTTATGCCAAAAGAACAGTTTGTGAGTGATGGTATTTACCAAGAAGCCAATGCCAGAAACCTCTATGAATTGTTTAATAAGCCGGGAGCCGGAGAAAATGTCACAGACTATGATTTTGCGCTGGAGTACACACAAATAGAAGTTGGCGACACCTATGCAAAGGTGGTCGTCAAGCGTCAGGCGGATGTAGTTTATAATCAATCAGAACAACCTGAAAGAAGCTATGGTGGTGTTGAAGGGTATTTGTTGAAAAAAGAAAGCGATGCATGGAAAATCGATAATATCATTTTTGCCACAGATGCTGTTTCAGAAACGTTTGATAAATTTGTTGCTACTGAAGATGAAGCAGAGTGGATTAAGATGTTTACTTTCGATAATTGCCAACGCAAGGATTATGAGTCTGATATGAATTTTAGTGATTATATTGATGGCTCTGTTGATACACCGAAGGTAAAAATCGATTTGATGCAGTTGGATTATAGTGATGAGGCATCCGATAATAGTGAAAATAAGTAAGGTGGGCGTATAAAAAAGCCTGAACGATTTTTAGATCGTTTATAAGATGAAATGACAAGCTGTGTCATTTGAGGGTAATTATAAAGGCACGATGATTAGGAGTTACAGGGCATAAAAGTAGGGATTCGTGTCCAATTAAAAGAAGGTGTGTATCCGTAAGGGATACGCACCTTCTTTTGTGTAGAGGAGAGATTTGAGCATCAATAGCACACCCCCCTCCAAGCGTTGGCTCGGAGGGGGGTGTTGTATATGGTACTATTTCACTTTCATCGATACATCGGCTTTGACTTCAAAGGCGCGGGGCCATGGGAAGGTGAGGCTGGAGGTGAAGTCTTTGATGCTACAGTCGTAGGTGTGAGGGCCGAAGGAGAGGGTGTGGTCACCGTTAAAGAGGGGCGTGAGGACGTCGTTAAAGCCGGCGTATTGTTCGGCTAGGCGAGAGTTGGCGTGTTCGTAGGCGGCGTCATCGGTGAAGGCGGTGGTGTCTTTCATTTGATGCTCTGCGGCGAGTTCGTTTTGCAGTGGGATGCGAATGTTTGCCATAAAGCCAATGTCTTCGGCGTAGCGCACGGCGCGGAAGTGGAGAAGGGCGGTGGCGGCTTCCCTGCGCTCGCTGTTGGAAAGGGCTTCGAAGTCGTTGGCAATGAGGGCGTTAGCGCGAAGCATGGCGCAGACAGTGCCGATGCTGTTACCGGCGGTGTTCCAGCTGGCGTAGGCGTCGATGGTGTCAAAATTGGTACGGTCGGTGAGGGCTGATGTAAGGGCTGGGTCGGCTTGGTTGGTCTTGGCGATGTCTGCAAGGCCAAAGATGGTCGTATTGCCTTCTAAGGCATCAATGGTTTGAGCAGCATCGTCGCTCTTGCAATGGATATAGAGGGTCGGTGCGCTTTCATCGTCGGTTGGTGTGAGTCCTGCAAGGGCGAGCTTTTCTGCGACCATGGTTTCCAGTGGCACGGCTTCAAAAGGATAGTATTCCTGTTTGGCGGCGTCATCGGAATAGACCACGTGCACAGGGGTGGCATCGGTACCCTCTGCGGCAGCGTCTACGACGAGGAGCATGCCTAGCTCATCGGCGCCGTGCAAAAGCAGGGTGTTGGCGCTTTTTGTTTTTTCCAGAGCGCGGAAGGTGACGTTTGCCGGACAGGCGGCTTCGCCGTCATCCTGACTGATGATGAGGCGATCAATGAGCCCTTCTTGGGTCATATTGTTTAAGGTGGCGGCCATATCTGCGGCAGTTTCATGAAGGTTTCGGTAGGCGTTCAAGGCCTCGTCCGGCACATTGGTCGGTTGTTCGGGGGTGTTGTTGCCGTTAGACTGCAAGTCGGTTTCATCCCAGGCGGCACCGTAGGCTTTGAGGGCTTTTGAGTAAGGGGCAAGGGTGGTGTCGTATTGGTTTGGGGTGAGGCGTGGCAATACCTGCACGACGGTGACGGTGCCGACGCTTTTGTCTTTCTTGAAATCCTTGCAAAGATTTTCTAGGCGTGCGAGGTCTTCGTTGACGTTGGTGTAGGCATCACTGTTTCGAGAATTGATGAGCCCACCGCAAAAGAGGGTATTGGTA
>USCP01000010.1 GCA_900553245.1 uncultured Peptococcaceae bacterium | reverse complement strand
TACCAGAAGTTCTATGAGTCATTTTTTTATGTTGCACTTAGATTGTAAATTCGCCTGGAAAAATTAAGGCGATTCCATAGAGAGGGAAAGGAGAATGATTAAATGTTTTAAGTTCATTTTTATTTTTAAGTGTGGCTCAATAGAACTATGTGATCGTATATAGGAAAAAGGATATCTATTATTTATAATGAAGATCTCGGGATGTAAAAATAGATTATGAGAAGTTTAATTTAATATAAATTACTCTCAACAAACTTTATCTTATAACAAAAATACTCTATTTTACAATAGCACCTAAGGAAACTTCATTGACTCTTCAAACATACAAAACATCATAAAGTAATAAATGCTTTGCTTTAAAATCAATAATATAAGAAAAATGTCCTCTCATGCGAACATAATAGACTAGTATACAAAAACACAAAAACAAACTTAATCAAGGTCTTTATTGTCGATAGTTGAAAGGGTGCGAACCAAGATAATCCACAAGCTTTGTTAACCAAAACCCAATTTACACGCAATTAGTGTCTATTAACCAAGGACAACTATTTCAGTAGTGTACATCAATAGAAATATCCAAATTTACGCTATATTGCCTTCGTAGAGCCATCTAGCGGTATTTATAGTCATTGACTTTGCGTTTAAAATATTTTAATCTAAATATATGTTGCCGTAACAATCTGCACCCCGCAAGGGGACTTAAAAAATTGATTGAAGTAGCAAAAAGATAAACAACCCCCAAATCGCCAGTCTTAAAATCTAACGATTAGGGGGTTGTTTCTTTTTTCGATGATATTGCTTTAGCCGTGTTACTATCATTGCTCTATTTTTCCAACCGATAATTTAGCAGAATTTTAACCAGCAAGGCCTCTACGAGCCCTCGCTTCATTCGTATAAAACGCCATTTGAAGGCGTTTTCAGTCGTTTTATGGGTTGCTCCAAAATTGCCAAAATGGTAAGATAATATGATGTGATATTTTATTCGAATGAAGGAGATTGTTATGACCATCTTACAGGCAACCGGACTTGAGAAAGTCTTTATTACTAATACAATCTTTACAAATATAAATTTTTCCATCAATGCAGGGCAAAAAGTCGGGCTTGTTGGGCCAAACGGTGCCGGCAAATCCACTTTGATGAAATGTATTGCAGGACTAGAAGATTACGATGCAGGAAGCATCAGCTTTGCCAAGGGGACTTCTTTTGGCTATTTGGCACAGCAGGTAAACCTCGATCTCAACAAAACACTGCGCGAGGTTATTTTGGAAGCGTTCGAGGATATTCTTGCCCTTTATGAAGAAATTCGTGATTTGGAGCATGCCATTTCCGCCGAAACCGATGCCGACAAGCAAGCTGAATTATTGCAAGTCTATCAAGACAAGCAAGCCGAGTATGAAAAACTCAACGGCTATTCGGTGGAAAGCCACGTCAAAGGGATCGTTCTCGGCTTGGGCTTTGCGGAAAGCGACTTGGAACGTGTGGTTGAAAGTTTCAGCGGTGGTGAACGCACCCGCGTGATGCTTGCCCGCCAACTCGCGCGCAATCCTGACATTTTGCTTTTAGACGAACCGACCAACCACTTGGATTTGCCGGCCATTGAATGGCTTGAAGTGTTCCTCAAAAACTTCAAAGGCACTGTCTTGGTCATCTCCCACGACGAGTATTTCTTAAACACCATTGTCGATACAGTGATGGATTTGGAAAACCAAGGCATGACCATCTATCCAATGGGCTTCTTTAAGTACAAGGAAGAAAAGAAGAAGCAACGCGCCTTGCAACACAAGCATTTTATTGAGCAGCAAAAGATGATTGCTAAGGAAATGGAATACATTCAACGTAACCGCGCCGGTGTCAATTCTAAACAGGCACGTGGTCGTGAAAAGAAGCTGATGCGTCAAATCTTTATCAACGACATCAGCGAAAACGATAGCATCCGTATGGGCAGCTACGACGTTGACGAAAGTGCACGTTTTGTGCTTACAGTCAATAATCTCGATGTCGCCATTGGCGGTAAGACCTTAGCGACTAATCTGTCTTTTGATATTCAGGCGCGAGAAAAGGTCTCCATTATCGGGCGCAACGGGGTTGGGAAATCCACCTTGCTCAAGCAAATCATCCAAGAGATTCAAAAGGATGAAAGCGACACCGTCAAGCTCGGTAACCGCGTTCATTACGCTTACTTTGATCAGCACCAAATGAATTTGGACGAGTCCCTGACGGTGCTTGAACAAACCCTCGAAAGCTGTGATTTAAAAATCAGTGAGGCAAAAACCTTGCTTGCTCGCTACCTTTTTAGAGAGGACGATTTAGAACGTCCTATTTCTCGCCTTTCCGGTGGCGAAAAGGTGCGTCTTTCCTTTATGATTTTGCTCTTTGAAGAGCCAAATTTCCTAATTCTTGACGAACCAACCAACCATTTGGACATGGAATCCAAGGAAATCATTATTTCTTTCTTGAAGAGCTTCCAAGGCTCTATCCTTGTGGTATCCCACGACCGTGAATTGTTGAATGATGTGACTGACCGTACCATTGAAATGGCGAATAATAGCTTGACTTCTTACCTAGGCAACTACAGTTACTATAAGGAAAAGAAAGAGCTTTTGGAAACCTTGGCAAAAGAAAAAGAGAAGGTGGAGCCGGAAAAGAAAGCCGCACCAAAAAAGAAGACCTCGACCGTTTCCAAGAGTAAGTTAAAAAGCGATATCGAAAAACTCGAAAATCGCATCATGGAACTCGAGGAAGAAATCGACGCCTTAAACGATGCACTCACGCAACCGGGCGCCAAATACAGTGAGCTTGCCGAAAACTTAAAAAACAGCAACGCTGCCTTAGAAGAAACCATGAATGAATGGCAGGAAAAATCCGAATTACTTGAGGAGGTCATGAGCAATGACTAATAAACCAGAGCTTTTATTGCCTGCCGGTAATTTAGAAATTGTAAAGCTCGCCATCGATCACGGTGCCGATGCCGTCTATGTAGGCTACAAGCAATTCAGTGCTCGTGCCAAGGCGACCAATCTCAGTCTCGATGAAATCACCGAAGCCATTGACTATGCTCACCAGCGCAACGCAAAGATTTTCTGCGCCTTAAATATTCTCCTTTTTAACGACGAGTTAGAATATTGCATTGAAGCCATTGCAAAATTGGTAGAACGAGGCTTAGATGCATTCATCGTGCAGGATTTTGGAATCGCCACCTTGATTCTTTCTCATTTTCCGGAAACCGAAGTACATATTTCCACGCAAATGGCCATCATGAACCGCTCCGGTGTGCAAGCTGTGGAAGCAATTGGTTTTGACCGCGTGGTGCTTGCGCGCGAAACCTCCTTGCGTGCAATGGAGAATATTCGCGCCCATTCCAACATTGACCTTGAAGTATTTATACAAGGTGCCCTTTGCGTGAGTTACTCCGGCTTATGCTATTTAAGCTCATTGCAGGGCGACCGTAGCGGTAACCGCGGACAATGTGCCCAACCTTGCCGCAATCAATACAAGTTATACGAAGTTGGCAGCAAAACCAATCAACTTATCGCGCAAAATTATTTGCTCAGTCCAAAGGATATGAACCTCTTACCGGATTTATCCAAGCTCATGGATGTACCGGTGCAATCCTTAAAGGTCGAAGGGCGCATGAAGCAACCCGAATATGTGGCGTTGATGGCCGATGTCTATCGCAAGCATATTGATGCCATTGCAGAACAAAATAAGCAGCCGGCATTTGCAAAGGACCTTGAGCAAATGGCGGTGGTCTTTAATCGCGAAGGATTTTCCAGTGCATATCTGCACGGTATACCGGGCGAATCCATGATGAGCTATCATACACCGAAAAACACCGGGATTCCGCTCGGCGAACTTGTGAAAATCACAAAAACCGATTGCACCATTAAACTCGCAACCACGCTCACCCCGGGCGATGGCATCGCCCTCTATGATCAAAACCTTCAACCGGTATGGGGTGGGTATCTCGATAAAATCACTGATACCAAGGGACAGGTCGGCAAAGCGTTTAACACCGGCGATACCATTCGTATCAAACACCAAATTCAAGATGCATCCGACCTCAAGCATGTGGTATATTGCTACAAAACCTTTGATAAGGAGCTTTCAAAAAATCTCCTCAAAACAAAGAAGATGCCACTCCCTCAAACCAAAGAAAAGGGAAGCATCAATTTCTACATCGAAACCGCTTACGGCAAACCTTTCTCTGCAGTGGCTGTGTTTACCCCTAAGGATGGCGATGAGGCATTAAGCTACGAATATCGTTCCGACTTTATGGTGGAGCAATCCCGTAACGGTAAATCCAGCCGCGAAGTCATTGAAAACGGCTTCAACAAGCTTTCAAACACCGGCTACAGTGTTGGTGTCATCGAAATCACCGGTCCTGAAGATGTCTTTGTGCCAATGAGTGTTGTGACCAAAGCAAAGAATGACATGCTGCAACACTACGACAGCCTCATCGCTTCCTTAACCCCAGAAGAAGAGGCGCCGCTTGTACCACCGTCCGCTGCCGAACGCATCGAAGAATGTATGGAAGTCCTTGATGAAATTCCACCACAGATTAAAATTGAGCACGATCCGGTGATTACCGTACAGGTACGCACTATGGCACAAGCTCGAGCAGCCATCGACGCCGGCGCCGAAGAGCTCAACATCCTTCTTTTGAATACCCATCGCAACGACGGCCTCAGCGTAGAAGACATTCTCACCTTAAAAGAAGAAATTCCGCTCTTGTGCAGCCTGCCACCGCTTATGAAGGAAGACGAGGAAGAGGTTTATTACACCACTTTGTGTCAAAAACTTATCGACGGTGGGATGACACGCTTTATGATTTCCAATCTAGGGCATGCCAAAATTCTCGAAGATCTCGGCATTGAATACTACGCCGGCGATTATCATCTGAATCTCACCAACGATCTCACTGCCTCTGCACTCAGTCAGATTGGCCTGTCCCGACAAACCTTGTCTATCGAATTAGACTATGAACGCATGCAAACCCTCTCTAGTATTGGTAGTATTCCACTTGAAATCGTTATTTTTGGTAAACTACCTGCGATGAACACCCGTTATTGCCCAATGGGAAGTCTTGTTGGTAAACGCGAGGTAAGCAAGCCTTGCAGTCTTCCATGCGCCACAAAGTCATTTTTCTTAGAACGCGAAAACAAGCGCTATGACCTTGAAAGCGATCAATTCTGTAATGTATATCTTTTGAACGATAAAACCTACAATCTTTGCCCACATCTCGAAGAAATCTACGGGCTCTGTCTGGATTACTGGCGCATTCAAGGGGCCTACATGAAGCCTGATAACATCAAGCAAATTTTGACAACCGTTTGTGCCATGAAAAGCCAACTCATTCACCATGGTGGCAATAAAATTGTAACACCAGCCATTTCAAATTCAACGCAAGGACATTTTGTAAAAGGAGTTCGATAAATGTCTTATTATAAAAATAGTCCGGTTTTGGATAAACTCGAATTTAACAAAATCAGAGAGCTTCTCAGTGCGGAATGTAGCTCAAATCTGGGTAAAAAACGTGCTCAGATGAGCTTTCCAAGCACTGACTATAAGCAAATTGTGCAATGGCAAGAAGAAACTGCCGAAATCGTTGCCATGATTTCCGTTGGGGAAATGATTCCTCTCGGCGGAATCCGCGACCTCGGCGATATTTTAAAGAAGCTCCGTATCCATCAAGTATTGGAAGCTCACGAGTTTCTTGATATCGAACGCTCCCTTTATGCAGCGAAAAACCTCAATCAGTTTTTTCAAGCAAAAAAGAACGGCTATCATCTGAAGCACATGGCCGAAATGGGGGCTGCACTCATTATCAACGATGCACTTCGCAATCAAATCAACCGCACCATTCGCGAGGATGGCTATGTGCTCGATAGCGCCTCTGTCAAATTAGGCCAAATCCGTAAAGAACTCGCCAGTCTCCACCAAAGCATTCGCAAACGCATGGATACCCTCGTGCGCAACAGCTTAATGAGCGATGCTCTCCAAGAGCAAATCGTTACCGTGCGTGGCGATCGTTTGGTGGTACCGGTCAAGGTGGAACACAAAAGCCGAGTGCCCGGGATTATCCACGACCAATCTGCCAGCGGTTCCACTTTGTACATCGAGCCGTCCGACTTAGTGCCGATGAATAACAAGGTGAGCCAACTTGAACAGGAAGAAAAGCACGAAATCTATCAAATTCTGAAAGCGCTTTCCGAAGCCTGTGCCGCAGAGCATCAAACATTGAAATCCAACATGTACCATCTGGGCTATATTGATTTCACCGTTGGTAAAGCGAACCTTGCCATTAAGATGGATGCCTTGGCACCACGCACCTTGGAAAGCACTGATGTTCATTTAAAACGTGCCTATCATCCACTTTTAAAACGTGACAGTGCGGTGCCAATCAGTTTAGATATGAACAACGAAACTCGCATCATCGTCATTACTGGGCCAAACACCGGTGGGAAGACCGTTACCCTTAAAACCGTTGGGCTTTTGGCCTTGATGCATCAGGCCGGGCTGCACATTCCGGTACATCCAGAAAGTGCGCTCGGTATTTTTGACAAAGTTTTTGTCGATATCGGTGATGAACAAAGTATTGAACAATCCTTGAGTACATTCTCTTCACATTTGGTCAATATTAGCGATATTCTTCATCACCTGGATAGTAAATCCCTCGTATTGTACGATGAATTAGGGGCAGGGACGGACCCTGGCGAAGGGGCATCTTTGGCAACAGCGATTTTGGATGCCAATTTGAAAATCAATTGTAAGGTTTTGGCAACGACTCACTACAGCGAATTAAAAACCTATGCCTATCAAACAGACGGGGTTCAAAACGCAAGTATGGCCTTTGATGTTGAAACCCTTCGTCCAACTTATCGCTTGGTAATCGGGGTATCCGGTGAAAGTAATGCATTCGCCATTGCAAAACGCATCGGTTTACAGGACGATATTATTGAAAATGCCAAGACCATTTTAACCTCCAACCAAAATGAATTGATTGATAAGGTTAAAAATCTCGAAAAATTGCAACGTCAATTAAATGAACAAGAAGCCGAATTTGCCGATGAGCGTAAGCAAATCGAAGAGGAAAAACAGGCACTGCGTGAGGCACAAGAAGAACTCGAAGCCCACCGTGCGCAAGTACAACGTCAGGCGAATGAAGAAGCCATCACACTTTTAGAAGAAACCCGTAAGCAAATTCAAACTGTAGGTGAAGAGCTCAAAGAGCTTCGTAAAAAAGACCATGTTCAAGCAGCGGTTGACTTATCCAATTTGAAAAAAAACGTCGACCACTCCCTCGAAAAAGCAAAACCAAAAAAGAAAAAAGTGGTTTCTTCAAACGAACCTCTTAATATCAATAATATTAAAGTCGGCGATGACGTCTATCTCAACAACTTTAACATGAACGCTACCGTATTATCTGTGAACACTTCTAAGAAAACACTTGAGGTGCAAGCAGGAATTATTAAATCCACAGTGAAGCTCAGCGAAGTCAGTCGCGCCATCAAATCCAAGCGCCAACAACCGATGTCAAGCAATCGTTCTGCTATGAAGGTCAAAGCAGTTAAATCAGAAATAGATTTACGTGGAATGACCGTCGATGAAGCATTAACCGCAACAGATCGCTTTATCGACGATGCGTACCTCAATAATTTGACACAAGTACATATTATTCACGGGAAAGGGACAGGTGCCCTTCGCAAAGCAATCAAGGAAAAACTCTCCGGCAGCCGATATGTGAAGCAATTCTATTACGCACCTGCCAATGAAGGTGGCGACGGTGCAACCATCGCAGTATTGAAGTAAACTCTCTAGCAAGGAAGGAAATTGAATGCTCGGAACAACGCCAATGTTTGTCCAATACAAACAAATCAAAGACCAATATCCAAATATGATTCTTTTCTATCGTCTTGGCGATTTCTATGAAATGTTTGACGAGGATGCAAAAAAAGCCAGCGAATTACTTGGCTTAACTTTAACGTCCCGCGATGGAGGCGGCGATATTAAAGTGCCTATGTGTGGGGTGCCTTTTCACGCCGCAGAAATGTATATCAAAAAACTCATTAAACAAGGCCAAAAGGTCGCGATTTGCGAGCAGACCGAGGACCCAAAAGCTGTAAAAGGCTTGGTAAAGCGTGAGGTTATTCGAATCGTTACGCCGGGAATGGTTCTCGAAGACAATATCTTAGAGTCCTCCAACAACTATATTGTTTGTATTACCGGTAAGAAAAACTACGGTTTGGCCATTGCCGATGTCTCCACCGGCGAATTCTTAGTGACTCAAATCAATGATGAACAAATTCTTCTTCAGGAACTGACAAAATTTCATCCATCAGAATGTGTTTTTTCCGATGAAAATGTTCCACTCTATGATTTTTTAAGCGAACAGCAAGAAACACTCTACGGAATGAATCTTTCTCCGTACAACAGTTATCTGTTCAAAGAATCTAACGCAGAAGAAAAACTCTTATCACACTTTGGAATCAATGATTTAGCTGTTCTGAATTTTAACGACCCTACCAAGGATGCACCGGCAATCATTGCAGCTGCAGTGCTACTCGGTTATATTCAGGAAATGCTCCGTATCCAACCTAAACATCTCTTGTGGCTTACACGCTACAGCACAAAAAGTGTTATGCAACTCGATTTGTTTACCAAAAAGAATCTAGAGCTTGTTACTACACTAAATAATCATAATGGCACTGCCTTGTTTGACATTGTAAATAAAACCTCCACATCCGCCGGCGCACGTTTACTACGTCGTTGGATGGAAGAGCCACTGATTAACCAAAAGCACATTCAACTGCGTTTGGATGCCACCGATGAACTCTACAAAAGCTATGCATTACGTTATACGTTAAAAGATTTGCTTTCAAATGTACAAGACATTGAGCGTATTACCTCACGTATTTCTTGTGGCTCCGCTTCGCCACGTGACTTGGTTTCTCTGAAAAATTCTTTAAAGACATTACCGGAAATCTATAAGGTTCTTCAGCAATGTCAAAATCCATTATTCCAAGAATATGCTCATCACTTCGATTTGCTTGAGGACGTTGTCAAGTTAATCGAGGAGAGCATTCTTGACGAACCATCCTATTTAGTACGTGATGGCAATGTCATTCGTCCGGAATATCATCCAGATCTTGCAGAACTTCATGAACTCGTCGTAAACGGTGAAGGTTGGCTGAAAAAGTACTTAGAAGGAGAAAAAGAAGCCACCGGCATTAAAACCCTTAAAATAGGCTATAATAAAGTCTTTGGCTATTATCTTGATGTCACAAAGTCCTACCAAGCATTGGTTCCTAAAACCTATCAACGCAAGCAAACCCTTGCAAACAGCGAACGTTACATCACCGAAGAACTCAAAGAAATGGAGAATAAGCTGTTAACCGCTTCTGAACGTGCCAAAGCTCTTGAAGCGGAAATTTTCCGTATCATCCTTGAAAATCTTCAACAATCCATTGACCGTATGCTGCACATTAGCCGCATCTTGTCTTCTATCGATGTATTCGTGGCATTTGCAACGGTTTCCGTCGAAAATAATTACTGTAAGCCGGTTCTTGTTGAAAATACTGTTGATATTGATGCATTACGCCATCCTGTTATTGAAAGACAACATCAACTTGGTGAATTTACTCCTAATACCGTTCATTTTTCTGAAGAAGAACAGCGCTTTATCATCATTACCGGACCAAACATGAGTGGGAAGAGCACCTATTGTCGCAGTGTGGCCCTGGCCGCCATCATGGCACAAATTGGGTGCTTTGTGCCCGCTAAAAGCGCTCAAATGAAGGTGTTCGACCGTGTCTTCGCACGTATCGGTGCCAGTGATCATTTAGCCGGTGGTCAAAGCACCTTTATGGTCGAAATGAATGAGGTGGCAACAATTACCAACAATGCCACAAAGGACAGTTTGATTATTTTAGATGAAGTCGGAAGAGGAACCAGCACCTATGACGGCTTGGCTTTAGCCACTGCCATTACGAAATATATTAACGAAAAAATCCATGCATGCACGCTTTTTGCCACCCATTATCACGAATTGACAACGCTTGAAGAAGATTCTGGAATAAAAAATTATACAGTTTCAGTCTACGAGGACGAGAAGGACATCATCTTCCTTCACAAAATTGTGCCCGGTTCTGCCAGTAAAAGTTACGGCATCCATGTTGCAAAAAAAGCCGGTATTCCAACACAAATTACTCAACTTGCCAACGAGGTTCTTATGGATTTAGAAACCAATGAATCCGCACAGGTTGAAAGCAAGCGTTATGATTTCAAAGAAACGGCTGAACCCGCATTGCCGGATTGGGTCACAGACCTTAAAGCATTAAATATTGAAGAAATGACCATGCGTGAAATGGCCAACGCTTTGATGGACTATGTAGAAAAAGCGCAACAAGTATAAAGATAGGAGGGAACCAATGGGAATTATTCAAGTTTTAGAAGACCGTGTCGCCAATCAAATTGCAGCCGGCGAAGTCATTGAACGACCATCATCGGCTGTTAAAGAACTGATAGAAAATGCGCTGGATGCCAATGCAAAAAACATCACCATTGAAATTGAAAACGGCGGTGTTGATTTAATTAAAATTACAGACGATGGTGACGGTTTCTATGAGGACGATTTACCATTGGCCATTAAACGACATGCTACCAGTAAAATCGTTGATTTTAATGATGTATATCGTTTGAATACCTTCGGATTTCGCGGAGAAGCGCTGGCATCAATTGCTGTCATCAGTCGATTGCGTATTACAAGCGGCCGCGCTGATGACACACCTTCAAAAGTCCTCACCGCTGACGCAAACGGAAGCGTTGATATCACCGTGGCCGCCCCTCGTAAAGGCACTTGCATCGAAGTAAAGGATTTATACTACAACGTACCGGCACGAAAAAAATTCGTTAAATCAAATAGTCACGAAAGTGCACTCATCTATGATTTGGTTTGCAAATTTGCCCTTGGCTTTCCTGAAATCAGTTTCACCTACTTGAATAATCACGAAGTAATCTTCTCATCGAATCAACTGACGCAGACCACACAGATATTGCAATATATTTACGGTGATATTGATGAAAATGACATTATTCATTTTCAAAACGATGCGTTTTATCAAAAGCAAACCATTGAAGGTTGGTTTTTTCCTCCAACTGTTACTCGAAAAAATCGAAACCACATGGTTTATTTTGTTAATAATCGTCTCATCGAAAGCAAGGAACTCAATCAAATAATCGATGAAGCCGTTGATACGCTGATTCCAAAAGGACGTTTTTGCATCTGTGTATTAAAGCTACAATTACCGGCATTTAATATCGATGTCAATGTCCATCCATCTAAGAAAATCATTAAATTCAAAAACATCGACGATTGGAAAAACGATTTGATTCAGCTAATTAAGGAAGAACTTTGGCTTTCGAAACTGAATGTACCTTATGAGGTAAAACCCGACACCGAGCCTCTTACCTTGAAGCAGCAAACGGTAACAACACCTGTTATCCCTCAAACCCTTGATTTTTCATCCTCTGTCACGGAGGCTTCTGCCGCTGCATCACAGGAACTGTCACTTCCGCTTTGTAGACATACAATAGAAGAAGTCGACAACACAGCACATCACGAGGTTCCATCATTCCAAGAACACTTGGAAGTTTCATCTGTCGTAGCAGAAACACCAAGTGATTATACTGCTATGAGTCAATCGCCTGGTCAGTCGTTGAACCCAAACCTTAAAACGATGACTAATGAAGAGACACCGGCTAGAAAAGGCAGCAACAGCTTTATCTCAAAAGGCGCTTTTGGAATTGGATTATATCGGTCAGCTCAACAAAACCTTTATCTTGGCACAAGATACTGATAATCTCTATATCATTGACCAACACACTTTACACGAACGTATTCTGTATGAAAAATATATGAAAGAATACAATACCAGACACATTGTGCAACAGCCTTTGCTGTATCCGGTTTCATTAAACGTCACTCCATTACAAGAGGATACCTTAATAAAAAACATTCTTGTTCTTAGATAACTCGGATTTACCTTAAAAACGAAAGGACCTCTTAGCTATGAAATCGAAACTGTTCCTAGTATATTGAGCGGTAATACCGATTCGTTTGCAGACTTGTTGCTTGATTTATTGGATGATCTTCACGGCAAAGATACCTTACGAAGTCTTGCTGATATCAATGAGGAACGGATTATTACCGCAGCTTGTAAGGCAGCGGTAAAAGCCCATTATCAGTTGACGGAATCTGAGGTGCGCTATTTACTGAAAGAACTGTCCACCTTAGATAATGCTCATACTTGTCCGCATGGCCGACCTATCATCATGAACATCTCAATGAACGACATCTATTTATTTTTTAAGAGAGGATCGTATTAATGGACTTAGCGCTTAAACCAAAACCATTGATTGTTATTGTAGGGCCAACAGCTGTTGGCAAAACTGCTTTGAGCATCGACTTGGCAAAGCATTTCAATGCCGAAATCATTTCCGGCGATTCAATGCAAGTCTATAAAAAAATGGATATTGGCACCGCAAAAATCACCCCGGAGGAAACCGAAGGTATTCCCCATCACATGCTTGATATCCTTGAGCCCAGTGAAGTATTCAATGCTATAAAATTTAAAACATTAGCTGAAGAAAAAATTGACGATATTCTTTCACGTGACCATCTTCCGATGGTTGTCGGTGGAACCGGTTTATATGTTAACGGACTCATTTATGATTACGAATTTACCGGTGACCGTGATGCCACCTATCGTGATAAAATTTATGATGCGCTCAAACAAAATAATGATACGACATCCTATCAAGAGCTTATCGCACTTCGTCCTGACTTAGAAGGTATCATATTTCCTGGAGACCATTTCAGAATTGCACGCGCCCTTGAAATCATAAAAACAAACGGCAAGGATGCGCTAAAGAATTTTGATATGAAAAGCAATTACTTTTCACCTTACAATCTGTGTTTGATTGGATTAAATATGGACCGTGCAACCCTCTATGAACGAATTAACCGTCGTGTTGATATAATGATTGAAAACGGCTTAGTGGAAGAGGTTGAGATGCTTTTGCATCAGGGTTATAATAAAGAAATGCTAGCATTTAAAGCGATTGGCTACAAAGAAATTATCGCTTACTTAAACCATGATTTATCCTACGAAGCAGCAGTTGATTTATTAAAAAAGAACACCAGACATTTTGCCAAACGACAATTAACCTGGTTTCGACGCGATCCAAACATCAAGTGGTTTATGGTCGATGAAATGGATTATCCAACGCTTTTATCAACCACCATCAACTACATCGAGGACACAATCAATTAAAAAGAGGTGGCGTGTATGGCAACAAAAAAGAAATCAGCTTCAAAAAACAAAAAAAGCCCTACAAAAAATAATAGTGCTTTTCATTCACCCTATGTTCAGCTTTGCATAGGGGTTGGGTTGATTGCCCTTGCAATTTATATGACGATTATCATTTTTAAAGGTGCATCGGTTCACTCTTCCCAAATTTCAAGTGAATTGGGCTTAATTGGCGCCTTTCTTTACAACGGTATTCGTGTAAGTGTCGGACAGTGTGAATACTTAGTACCACTGCTTGCAGCATTGATTGGCGTCAAATTTTGCGCCCCAAAATTGAATATTAGTAACCGAATCGTTATTACAACCGTAGTTATTTTTGCCTGTCTTTTAGCATTCCGTCATATCAATATTGACCCCTCCATCGGCTTTGAAAAAGGGCTGGAAGGTATTGGTGGCGGCATTATCGGTGCAGCCATTTCAGTCGTATTGATCCGTTCCTTGTCTAAAATTGGTGCAATTATTACGTTGGTAGCCATTATTATTATTTCACTCTTTATCTGTAGCAACGGCGCTATATTAACCTGGCTTCAAAGTGGATTTCAACAAATCCGACCTATTATTGCCGGATGGGGCGCGTCTTTAAAGGGCTTTTTCTTTTCTCCTCAAAAAGCCTCTGCAAATGAACAAACAACCATTAAAAGCCCAAAACCTGCAAAGCAAAAATCTATTAAAGCCAAGGAAGAGAAACCGGTCAATAAAATTAGTGAAAAGCTTGCTCAAAAGAAGGAAAACGCTACTAGTAAAAAGGCTCTTAATGTCAATGATGAAGTTGCATCGCAGATGCCAGTTCAAGATGAAGCAGAAGACTCATTCATTGACAATCTAAAAGTAATCCACGAGGAAATTGTAGAAGACAGTCAAAATGCAAAGGTAGAGGACTACATTACCTCCGGAGAACAAGAGCGTACTGATAAAACCATCACCTTAAAAAAAGCAGAATACGAGCTTCCTCACGATAGATTATTGGATGACATCGAAAAGAAGATTTCTACCAACAAAAAAGAAATTGAAGCCAATGCAGAAATTCTCAAAGAAACCTTGAGCGATTTTGGGGTAAAGGGGGAAATTAACAACGTCAATGTGGGTCCAACCATTACCCAATATGAATTTAAGCCGGCGCCGGGTGTTCGCGTCACAAAAATTGTCAACTTGGCAGACGATTTGGCATTGAGCCTTGCTGCCAGTGATATTCGTATCGAAGCACCAATTCCAAATAAGAGCGCCGTCGGTATTGAAGTACCAAACACTAAACCACGCACGGTAAAATTCAAAGAAATCATTGCCAGCGAAGAATTTAAGAACTCCGACTCAAAACTCACTTTTGCTCTTGGTAAAGACATCAGCGGGCATCCAATGGTAGGAGACTTGGCAAAAATGCCACACCTTTTGATTGCCGGCGCCACTGGTGCAGGTAAAAGTGTGTGCTTAAATGCCCTCATTACCAGTATCCTCTATAAGGCAAAACCACATGAAGTTAAGTTCATCATGGTTGACCCAAAGAAGGTTGAGCTCTCTCACTACAGCAACATTCCTCATCTTTTGGCACCGGTTGTGACTGATACCAAAAAAGCAGCAGCGACCTTAAAATGGGTTGTAAAAGAAATGGAACGTCGCTATGATATCTTCGCTGAAACCGGCTCTCGCGACTTAGCCACCTACAATCAACGTTATATTAAAGCCGAAGCGCTAAGTGAAGAAACAAACCCTTACGAATTTTTACCACAAATTGTTGTAATTATCGACGAATTGGCAGACTTAATGATGGTAGCACCGGCAGACGTAGAAGACTCCATTTGCCGTCTTGCACAGTTAGCGCGTGCCGCAGGGATTCACTTAGTTATTGCTACCCAACGACCATCCGTTGATATCATCACCGGTCTTATTAAAGCAAATATTCCTTCAAGAATTGCTTTTGCCGTTTCTTCGCAAATTGATTCACGCACCATTCTTGATATGGGTGGCGCAGAAAAGCTGTTAGGAAATGGTGATATGCTTTATTTCCCACGTGGTGCAGCAAAACCGGTTCGTATTCAAGGGGTTTATGTGACAGATGATGAAATCGCAAATATCATTTACTACATAAAACGTCAAGCGGAACCGGTATACGACCAATCACTTAACGATGGCGTCGAAGCCTTGATGGCAGGTGATCTTTATGCCGATTTAAGTGACGACCACCCTGAACACGATAAACTCCTTGGAGATGCTTGTCGTTTCTTTATTGAAAACGGAAATGCCAGCATTTCTATGCTCCAACGTCATTTTAGAATCGGGTACACAAGAGCCGCTCGGATTATCGATGAATTGGAAAGCATGGGTTTTGTCGGACCGTATGAAGGAAGTAAGGCCAGAAAGATTTATATCAGTCTCGACGAATGGGATGAATACTTTAACAACAGTAAAGGAGAAATATGAATACAAAAAAAACTATCAATTTTGTCACATTAGGATGTGCAAAAAATACTGTTTACTCCGAATATATGATGGGGCTTATTGCAAATAGCAACTATGAATTGGTAGCGGACCCTGCAGATGCCAATGTTATTGTGGTGAATACCTGTGGATTTATCACCGATGCCAAAGAAGAAACCATCAATACAATTTTAGATTTAAACACCTTTAAAGAAGAAGGCCATTGCGACTACCTCATTGCCATCGGTTGTATGGTACAAAAATATGCACCTGAAATGGAAGAGGCTTTACCTGAACTTGATTTACTCTTAGGTAGCACTACTTATGATGATATTGTTCATCAAATCGACCAATTATACGAAGGCAATACAGAAAAAAGTCTTGTCGATACCAGTTGGCATCTTCCAGGAAACAATGAAAGCGAACAACGTATTCTGTCCACGCCATCCTACTATGCTTACTTAACCATCGCGGAAGGTTGTGATAACCATTGTACTTACTGTGCCATTCCTGAAATGCAAGGGCCATACCGTAGCCGCAGAATGGAAGACATCCTTGAGGAAGCAAAAATGCTTGCAAAACAAGGCGTGCATGAATTGATTGTTATCGCTCAGGATATCACCTACTACGGTAAGGACCTCTACGATACCTTCGCATTGCCAAAATTACTCCACGCACTCTGCGAAATTGACGGCATTCACTGGATTCGCTTGTTGTATGCTTATCCAAACAATTTTACCGATGAACTCATCGATACCATCGCCAATGAAGAAAAAATTTGCAAATACATCGATGTGCCTTTACAACATGCTGACAACGGCATCCTAAAAGCAATGAATCGCCAAATCGATCAAGAAACCATTCGCACCTTGATGGATAAACTGCGTAAGCGCATCCCTGGGATGACCATTCGTTCCACTTTTATCGTTGGCTTTCCGGGAGAAACAGAAGAGGCCTACAACAATCTTTTAAACTTCCTTGATGAAGTAAAGCTCGACCGCGTAGGCGTATTCCCATATTCCCAAGAAGAAAACACGCCGGCAGGAAAAATGCCTAACCAGTTGCCGGAGGAACTCAAAGAAGAACGTGCCCAAAACCTTATGGATTTACAATTTGATATTATGTACGAAAATCACAAAAAAATGATTGGGCAAACGCGCATGGTTGTCATAGATGATATCGAAGAAAATATTTTGCTGTGCCGAAGCTACTCCGAAGCGCCAGATATCGATCCATTCATCATTGTGCCATTTGATCCTGGCAACGAGCAATATCGCATTGGTCAAGAATTGAACGTCGTTATTGAAGAGCTTCACGAATACGATTTAATAGGGAGTCTTGTATAATGAATATTCCAAATCAGCTTACCACTTTACGTGTCTTGTTAATTCCAGTATTTATCTTCTTTTTTACCTCCAGCATGAGCGGAGGACACTACATTGCCGTAGCTATATTTATTATCGCCTCATTGACCGACTTCCTAGACGGTTATTTAGCACGAAAGAACAACCTAGTTACCAACTTCGGTAAAATTATGGACCCATTCGCAGATAAGCTCCTCGTATTAACCGCCCTGATTTATCTCGCCATTGAGCACACTATTCCAGGTTGGATTGTTATTGTTATTATTGCGCGTGAACTTCTTGTTACCAGTTTACGTGCCCTTGCTGCCGACAATGGCATTATTCTCGCGGCAAGAAATTTAGGGAAGTATAAGACCGTCTCTCAAATGCTTGCGATTATCTTTTTAATCGTTGGAATCCATACCATCGGTATGATTCTTCTCTATATTGCTGTTGCACTCACAATTATTTCCTTAGTAGATTATCTCGTTCAACTGAGCAAGAGCATTTCCTTCAATTAACAGACAACGGAGGAAGACCAATGCACGACGCAGAACAATTAGAAAAACAAGCCTTTGGTGTAGTCAATGACTACACCAATCTCTTTCATTCGGGAAAAAATACAGAATACTTAAATGCACTTTTGAAAGAAGCAGAAAGCCATCACGTTCCAGTCGTATCCATCAATGTTGCAAATTTATTAGTTACATTAGTGACAATTCATCAACCAAGTTGTATACTAGAACTTGGCACTGCCTATGGCGTTTCCACGTATCATATGGCGAAAGCTATACATAAACCCGCAAAAATTATTACTGTTGATTTGGTACCAGAACGACAAGAAATTGCAAAAAAATTCTTGGCAAAAGCTGAAATACCTGCTCATGATATTGAATTTTTATGCGAGGATTTCAGAAATGAAACGTTCTTTGAGCAAATTAGAAAAAAGTGCGGGTCTATTGATTTTATTTTTATAGATGCGGCAAAGGGACAATATCAACATTTACTTGATACATTGGCACCAATGCTTTCTGAGCGAGGTGTCATTGTATTTGACAATGTTTTTCTCAACGGTTGGATTATCAATGACGAATACCCAAACCACCGACAAAAAACAGCTTTTGTCCGCATGAAACAGTTTCTTGAAAACATCAAGCATAACAACGACTTTGAAGCAACACTCATTCCATTTGACGATGGCGTGCTTGTGTTAGCAAAGAAATAGGAGCATTCCGATGAATCATCAAATTGAATTACTTGCACCGGCAGGAAATTTTGAAAAACTAAAGTTTGCCTTCCACTACGGTGCCGATGCCGTTTACTGTTCAGGCAAGAGTTTTGGCTTACGCGCCTTTGCCGGCAATTTTTCCAACGAAGAACTTGCCGAAGCCATTGAATATACCCATGCGCTTGGCAAAAAAATCTATGTTACTTTAAATATGTATCCCCACAATCAAGAATTAGAGGGACTTGAAGACTATCTTTTATTTTTAAACGAGGTCAAACCGGACGCTTTAATTGTGGCAGATCCCGGTGTATATAGTATTGCTCGCGCTCTCAAAATCACTGTCCCAATTCATATTAGTACCCAAGCAACCATCGTTAATTGGGCTGGGGTTCATTTTTGGGAAGAACAAGAGAACATTGAGCGCGTCGTTCTGGCACGTGAATTATCTTTAGATGAAATAAAAACCATTTCCGAAAAAACATCAACTGAACTTGAAATCTTTGTTCACGGCGCAATGTGCATGTCCTATTCAGGCCGTTGCTTGTTGAGCAATTACATGACAGGGCGTGATGCAAATAAAGGGGAATGCGCTCAACCTTGTCGTTGGAACTATGCCATTGTGGAAGAAAAAAGACCAGGGGTTTACTACCCAATCGAAGAAGATCAACACGGTTCTTACATTTTCAATTCATACGACCTTTGCACATTAGAGCGTTTACCGGAAATTCTCAAAGATCATCTTGTACACAGCTTAAAGATTGAAGGCCGAATGAAGAGTCTTTACTACGTATCAACCATCATTCGCTGTTATCGTCACGTCATTGATGAATACCTCGAAAAGGGAGAGGTTGATTCTGCCGAGCATCGTTACTGGTTAGATGAACTCGAAAAGGTGAGTCATCGTCCTTATACCACTGGTTTCTTATTCGGTCGTCCCGAAGATAACGCTGTTAACAATACATCATCCGCTTATATTAAGCCATATGATTTTGTCGGTGTTGTAAAATCTTTCGATTCTAAAACACAAATAGCAACCATTGAACAACGTAATAAAATTTCTGTTGGTGATACCATTCAATTCTTTGGGACCAATTACAAAGAATTTGACTATGTGGTCAACGAAATGTTCGATGAACATCAACAACCTATTGAATCAGCACCACACGCGCAACAAATTATTCAACTAAAATTATCATTTGAAGTTGAACCAATGGACTTAATTCGAAAGAAAATCGATTAACGGAGGTCTGTGATGAACGGATACGATCTCGGGAAACTCATTATCGTCATTGGACTGGGACTCATTGTGCTCGGCGGTATTGTCATGTTGCTAGGTAAGTTTACCAGCTTAGGACATCTACCTGGTGATATTTTCATAAAAGGCGAACATGGCACTTTTTATTTCCCGGTTGTTAGTTGTATTCTTGTTAGCATCATATTGAGTTTTATACTCAATCTCTTAAAATAACGTGATAATTATATTTATA
>USCP01000009.1 GCA_900553245.1 uncultured Peptococcaceae bacterium | reverse complement strand
TCTTCAACTTTACCAGCAAGCCATTTGTCGAAACGTGCACGCAATACACTGTAGGATTGGTTACCAAGTGCATTGGTAGTGGTGTCTACAACAACTGCATCTTCATCATTCATCATCATCAAGAGTTCTTGATTGATTTCGCGTTCGAGTGGAGCATCTTTCCATTCGTCACCCATGAGCTTATCAAGTGCATAGGTGTAGATACGACCACCGGATACATTCTTTGCACCGCTGAATGGTGCTTTTTCCAAAACGAGGACTTTGCGGCCTGCTTTGGAGAGACGATATGCCGCAGATAAACCTGCTAAGCCACCGCCAATGACGATCACTTCAAATCTTTCTTCTGACATGTTCTCCCACCTCATTTAATATTGAGATTAAACAACTCATACCTTTTGGCGTCCTTGCGCCGAGCACTATTAATTGTAATCATTTGAATTGTTACAATTCTCTTACCTTCATCTTACAATTATTTTCAGATAATTTCAAAGGTTTTCTGCACGCCAAGGACGATTTCAATTGTTCTTCCTTTTTATTATTATAAACAATTTAGGTGGCGTCAAGTGCATATTTTAACGTCCAGATACATAAGAGAAATAATTCACAGCGTTTTTTTACTCGAATCCAGTCAATATATAACCATATCCGTAAATAAATCGCTTGAATAAAAGTCCTTATTTTCTTTCAATTCAGTAAAATAGCACTATTCAGGCGCCACACCACTCTTTCTAGGAGGCATCAAAACGGCTTCATTGACAGCAATTGGTTGACCACTTGCCACCTATAACAATTATCTAAATTTAGTCATTATCAGACTGTTATGTGTAAAATGTCCACCCCATGAGTTACACGTTTGGGGGAATAACGATTTTTCTGTCAAGGACTAGGGGACTTGCAAGTTTTGCTTGTAAGGGCATTTCATTTTCTTTCATTTTTCTTTATAAAAGTAACTATCTCCCAGATGCTACCGTTATTTACTACTCAGTCCTCCCTGTTCATAGTATAATATTTGACAGCTTAATAAATAGGACATATGAAAGGAGATTATTTAATGGCAAAAAGAGTTTTAATTGTTGGCGGTGTGGCCGGCGGCGCATCCTGCGCAGCACGCCTCCGTCGTTTAGATGAAAACGTAGAAATCGTTATGTTTGAACGCGGGGCGCATATTTCCTTTGCAAACTGCGGTTTACCATATTATATCGGTGGTGAAATTAAAAAACGTGATGCGTTATTGGTGCAAAGCGTTGAAAAAATGAAAGCATGGTTTAATATCGACAGCCATGTCCAAACTGAAGTGGTAAGTATTGACACCGAGAAAAAATTTGTTACTGTGACCGATTTCACCACCGGAACATCCAGAGAGGAAGCTTACGATGTCCTCGTCCTCTCTCCCGGGGCAGCGCCTTTTGTGCCGACACTTGAAGGGCTCGATGAAGCGAAGGAGCGCCTCTTTACTGTACGTAATGTGCAAGATGTCGATAATATCAAAGGTTTTATCGATGCCAATCAGCCAAAGACTGCGGTCATCGCAGGCGGTGGCTATATTGGTCTTGAAATGGCAGAAAATCTTGTTCGCCAAGGGATTCAGGTGCATTTAGTCCAACGTCCTAATCAGCTCATGAAAACCCTCGATGTAGAAATGGCCACCCCACTTACCGATGAATTGCGTGCCCACGGGGTGAAGGTTTATTTGAGCAATGCCTTAGCAGGCTTTGAAAACGATGGTAAGACGGTGCGTTTAAAGGACGGCACTACAATCGATGCCGACTTTACCGTCCTTGCCATTGGTGTGCGTCCGGACAGCAAATTGGCGAAGGATGCCGGCTTCGCCACTGCGGCAAACGGCGCCATCATTGTTGATGACCAATTCCATGTGCAAGGGGCAGATGATGTCTACGCCATCGGGGATGCTATCCAAGTAAAGGACTATATTTTCGGTCAAGATGCCTATGTGCCATTGGCAGGGCCTGCCAATCGTATGGGGCGCATGGTCGCAGACATCATTTGTGGCCAAGATAAGCACTATAAAGGAACCCTTTCCAGCGCTGTGGCCCGTGTATTTGATATGACCTGCGCTGCTACCGGTAAAAATGTTCGCCAATTAAATGAAATGGGCATCAATGATTACCAAGCCATTCACCTCTATCCTGCCAACCATGCCACCTATTATCCGGGGGCCTCTCAAATGTGCTTGAAGGTGATTTATTCCAAAGAAGACGGCACTCTCTACGGGGCACAAGCAGTGGGCCACGGCTCCGGTATTGAAAAGACCATTGACGTGGTTGCGACTGCTATTCGCGGTAGCTTGAGTGTGTATGATTTGCAAGACCTCGAGCTTTGCTACGCACCTCCATTCGGCACAGCCAAAGCACCGGTAAACTTCGCTGGCTACATTGCCGAAAACATCGCCAACGGTGAAGGCTATTTGACCGATATGGATGCCCTCGATGCCCTCGTAGCGGATGGCGCTGTGCTCCTTGATGTGCGTGGAGATAAGGAAATTCAAAAGGTGCCAATGCCATCCACCCATCAAATCCCACTGCCTGTTCTCCGCGACCGCATCAGTGAGCTTCCTAAGGATCAACCAATCTATGTCACTTGTATGGTAGGCTTACGCGGCCACATTGCTTGCCGCATGCTCCAAGCCCATGGTTATACTGCCATCAATGTGGCAGGGGGGGCGAAATTCTATCATCAATGCAAATGCAAATAAGTTTTTGCAATGCCCCATGGTTTTCATTTTTTTATGAATGGGGTGGGCATTCTTCCCAATAGGTGTTATACTTGAGTTATAGCACTGGGGGCGTCCTTTTGGACTGAGAGTGAACTCCTTGAACCTGATCCGGTTGATACCGGCGTAGGAAAGTGATTGTACTGCAAACTAAACGCCTGTGTGCTTTGTCACACAGGCGTTTTTTTATTTTAGAAAGGGGACTTATTGATTATGAACAAAACAAAGAAATTGGTATTGGCAGGGCTTTTTATTGCCATTACCGTGGTCTTTAGTGCCTTCATTGTGATTCCTGTCGGCGTAGCAAAGGCTGCACCGGTTCAGCACTTTATGAATGTGGTGACCGCAGTAACGCTCGGGCCTTGGTACGCGATGGGCTGTGCCTTCGTATCTTCACTGATTCGTAATTTAATGGGCACCGGCTCCATCTTGGCCTTCCCAGGCAGTATGATCGGGGCACTCCTTGCCGGCCTCGCCTTCAAGCGCTGGGGCAAGATGACCTTGGCAGCTTGCGGCGAAGTATTCGGGACTGGGATTTTAGGGGCAATGATTGCCGCTCTTATGGCCTTGCCTTTCTTGGGCAAGGAAGTGGCATTATTCGGGTTTGTACCTAGCTTCTTCCTCTCCTCTATTATTGGGGCAGTCGTTGCCGGGGTACTCTTAAAAACCTTCCAATCTCGTGGTCTCTTAGACAGAATCAATAAATAAAATACGTATACAAAGAAAGGGGTTCATCCTATGAGTTATGAAGCAAAACCGGTTGCGCAAGCACTCACCATCGCCGGTAGTGACAGCGGCGGCGGCGCCGGTATCCAAGCAGACTTAAAAACCTTCCAAGAACGTATGGTGTTCGGCACCTCCGTCATCGTGGCAATCACCTCTCAAAACACCTTGGGCGTTCACGATATCCACAAAGTGCCTGTGCCTAACGTCAATTCTCAATTAAAAGCGGTTTTTGATGATTTTGATATCAAGGCCTTAAAGACCGGCATGCTCCCAGATATTGACATCATGCATGCGGTTGCCTGCGAATTGCGTAAGCATACAGACATCCCAATCGTGGTAGCCCCTGTTATGGTGCCAAAGGGCGGCGCTTCTTTGATGGAAAACGAAGCCGCAGCCACCTTGATTAAGGAAATCCTTCCGCTTGCCACCGTTCTCACGCCAAACGTGCCGGAAGCGGAAGTCATCACCGGCATGACCATCAAAACCCTCGATGACTTGCTTGCTGCTGCTAAGAAGATTCAAGCAATGGGCGTGAAAAATGTGGTCATTAAGGGTGGACACCGTTTAGAAAACACCGATGCGGAAGACATCCTCATCACCGAGGATGGCGAAGTGGTAAGCCTCAGCGCCGAACGTGTGGATACCGAACGTACCCATGGTACCGGCTGCACCTATTCCGCTTGCATCACTGCTGAGCTTGCCAAGGGCAAAAGCGTGAAGGAAGCGGTTACCACCGCAAAAGCGTATATCGCCGCTGCCATCTCCGACGGCATTCTCGTCGGTCACGGCCACGGTCCAACCAACCATTGGGCTTATCGCAAGGTGGAAAAATAATCCTACAAATCAAAAATCCCATCTTCCCGAAAAGGAAGATGGGATTTTTTTATAACCATTTTTTGTGTTTAAAGTAGCCAATCATGCCCACCACCATCGCAATGCAGCATATAATCACGGCAAGATAGCCGTATTTCCAAGTAAGTTCCGGCATATTTTCAAAGTTCATGCCGTACCAACCGACAATCAAGGTCAGTGGCAGGAATATCGAGGTCACAATGGTAAAAATCTTCATTAAATCATTCTGTTGAATGGACAGCTGCGCTTGATAAGTATCCTGCGTTTGACTAATGAGGACCTGTAAATCCTGCACCTTATTGATGTAGCGGTCGGTGCGGGTGTCCAAAATAGAAATACGTTTCATGGCTTCCTCGCTAAAGAAGTCATGGTCATCGATGAGAATATCATCAAATACGGTGTTGAGCTGTTCATAATAATGCTTTAGACGAATCAACTCTTGACGCGTGACAGTAATGTTATCCAGTGCGCCCTCCAGTTGACCGTTTAAGAGGGTCATCATGTCCGCATTGATGTGCGCTTCCATGTTTTCCAGATACTGCATATCACCTCGCAAGAGGCGCATGAAAAAGCGGTAAAATACGCGTTCATTGGTGGGATCGTCCTCCAACTGCAATTGTTCCACGACCTCTTGGCAATAGCGGTAAGCCTTGGCATCCTGGCAGTAGATGATGAGGTCATTGGCATCGATGTACATAAGCAGACGATAGGTTTCCTTGCTCTGATCATGAATGTCATACCAGTTAAAGCCTAAAATGTCGAAGGCACCGAAGCCTTCAAACCCTTCTAATTGGCTTTCGCTGACCATTTGTAGGATTTGTTCCTTAGAGGTATTTTCAATGTCTTCTAAGCGATGAAGGATGCTGACTTTTTGCATACACGCCCTCCTTTAATGAGCCTTAATCGGCGCGATAAGTTTGGATAATTTCTTGGGCACAAGCAATGCCATCAATGGCGGAGCTCACAATACCTCCAGCGTAGCCCGCCCCTTCACCGATGGGATAGACGCCGTGAATCGTCAAACTTTCACGGTGGTATTTATCGCGCAAGAGTCGTACCGGTGAGCTAGAACGGGTTTCTGCGCCGGTAAGCACCGCATCCGCGCGATCAAAGCCCTTCAAGCGACTGCTCATGCCGCCAATGGCGGCACGCAAGCTGTCAGTGATGACCGCCGGATAAAGGGTGCTCAAATCGCTCAAGATGTGACCCGGGCGCACGCTTGGGCGAATATCTCCAAGGACTGTGGTTTTTTCACCCTTGAGGAAATCCCCCACGGTTTGTACCGGTGCCACATAGCCACCACCACCCAAAGCATAGCAAGCGCTTTCAATACGCTCTTGAAACAAAATGCCATCCAAGATGCCACTGCCGAAATCCTCCGGTCCGATATTTACAAGCAGCGCACTATTGGCATTTTCAAGGTCACGGGCATGATAACTCATGCCGTTAACCACCAAGCGTTCCCGCTCGCTGGATGCCGCCACGACCTGCCCACCCGGACACATACAGAATGTGTAGACACCTCGGTCACGCACATCATCATGCCAAGTAAGCTGATAGCTTGCCGCCCCTAAGCGCGGATGTCCTGCCAAATCGCGATGTTGACGTTCGTCAATCATGCGCTGAGGATGTTCGATACGAAAGCCCATCGCAAAAGGCTTGGCTTCCATGGCAAGCCCCTGCGTATGCAAGGTGCGGAATAAATCACGGCTACTGTGGCCAAGGGCTAAAATCACCACATTACTGTAAAACGCCCCTGCGCTTGTCATGACACCCTTCACATGCGTCCCATCTAAGCCATCCTCTAAAAGCAGCGACTGTACCGTCACCCCAAAGCGCACTTCAGCGCCTTCGTGGATCATTTGCTCACGCATACTAACAATCACGCCACCCAAAAGGTCGGTGCCAATGTGAGGCTTGGCTTGGTAGGTGATTTCCTCCGGTGCGCCGTGCGCCGCAAAGATTTCATTCACTTTGTGCCCCAAAGGATTTTTGCTGCGACTGGTGAGCTTCCCATCAGAAAAGGTGCCGGCACCACCTTCACCAAATTGAACATTAGAATGAAGGTCCAAGGTTCCGTCTTGCCAAAAACGATCTACCTGCTCGGTACGTGTCGGCACCGCTTGGCCTTGCTCCAACAGTAGCGGCTTATAGCCATGCTCTGCCAATATATAAGCGGCAAAAAGTCCCGCCGGACCGGCGCCCACGACAATTGGGCGACCGTCTAGCGGTGCCTCACCGTACACAATGGGCTTGATACGTTCAGAAGGCTGCCAAGTAATATTTTTATCTTTTAAGGCACGCACCTTCTTTTCATTCAGCGGTGCATCCACGGCCACCTGATAACTAAAACGCGGGGTATCACGACGACGCGCGTCCAAAGATTCTTTTAAAATTGTATAGGAAAAGCCCTCTTTTGGAAGGCGCAAGCGCTCAGCAATCTTCTCACGCAAGCGTTCCTGGGGCTCATCAATGCCAAGATGGAGTTGGTTAATGATTATCATGCCTATTCTCTCCTTTGTTTACTTTCTCCTATTGTAGCCGTGTACCCCTTCCTCGTCAATGAAAGGGTGCAGAGCCCATGGTTGTGTGCTATACTAATGATAGTAGTACTGAAATCACTGAAGGGTGGCTATCCGAATGGAAAAACTCGTTAAAAATAAAAACAAACGCTTTTTGCCGGTTCTTCTCGGCACTGACGCCAATGCTTACGGCATGGCGCGTAATTTCCATCAAGCCTACGGCATCAAGTCCCTCGCATTGGGCAAGATTCCACTGCTTGAAACCCGTCACAGCAAGATTGTGCAAGTACAAACCTACGAAGGCTTCGATACCGATGAAGTTTTCCGTGAAGTACTCACCAACATTGCCGACACCTATCGCCCCATTTACGACAATCTCATCTTGATTGCCTGCGGCGACCGCTACACCGAACTCATTTGCAGCCACAAAGACTGGCTCAGCGATTATTTCATTGTACCGTATATCGACCTTGAACTCAAAAATCGCCTCGAAAACAAGGAAGACTTCTATAACATTTGCGAAGAATACGGTCTCGATTATCCGGCCACCGTCATGCTTCACAAGGATGACAAGCCACCGTTCGATTTGCCGTTCGACTATCCAATCGCTGTCAAAGCAAGCGATTCCATCGAATACGTAGATTTGAATTTTCCTGGTAAAAAGAAGGCCTACAAAGCCAACTCCCCTGCCGAACTCGAACAAATCTTTTCCGATATTTACGGTGCAGGCTACACCGGCACCTTGATTGTACAGGACTTCATCCCAGGGGACGATGCCACCATGTATGTGCTCAACTCCTACTCGGATGCCAACGGTAAGGTTCAAGCCATGTGCCTCGGTCACTGTGTGCTTGAAGACTACACACCGGCAGGCATCGGCAACTATAACGCCATCATTCAAGAAGACATTCAAGAAGTCTACGACAAATACAAAGCCTTCCTTGAAGCCATTGGCTTTGTGGGTGTACAATCATTTGACATCAAATACGATGAACGCGACGGCCGTTACAAAGTTTTTGAAATCAACATCCGTCAAGGACGTTCCAGCTTCTTCACCACGGTAAGTGGCTGCAACCTTGTTACTTACCTTGTCAACGATCGCATCGTACATAGACAAAAACCCGAAGTACATTATCACAACGACCCGGCACTCTGGCTCCATGTACCAACCCGATTGGTGCTTGAATACGCCCCTGAACGCGTATTGCCACAGATTCGTCGCATGATGAGTGCAAAAAAGACCGACTGCACCCTCCTCTACGACCAAGACATGACGCCATATCGCCGCGTGATGATTAACCGTTTCTATTATCAACAATGGAAGCGCTACGAAGACTGGTTTAATAAACGCTCAATCAGCGATTAAAAATAACCTTACAAAGGAGATGGATGACAATGAAAGAGATTTATGAACTTATGATCAAAAATCCGATTACCATCAACGAAAATGCCACTGTTCAAGACGCCATTGACATGTTTAGCACTCACCGCGTGGGCTGCCTTCCTGTCATTGATTCTTCCGAAAGACTCGTTGGCTTTTTGAGCGACGGTGACGTCATGGAATTCTTAGCACGTCGCACCAAACTCCAAGACCGTGTGCCAATCATTTATCATGCAGCAAGTTACGATGAAAAATCTGCAGAAAAGGACGAAGAGCTCATGAAGGAAGTGGGCCAAATGTCTGTGATGCACTGTGCCACCAAGCGCGTGCAATTCTGCTACGAAGACGACAACACCGCAGAACTTGCAACCCTCATGGATAACCGCCGCTTAAAATTTGTGCCGGTGGTTGAACGCGACACCAACAAGCTCATCGGTTTGTTGAGCCGTCGTGACATGACCCTTGCATTCTTTGATTCCATTAACAAACACTAATTGCATTTTCAAAGCCATCCAACAAAGATGGCTTTTTCTTTTCCCCGTTTTCAAACGCAAAAAAGCACTGTGCAACGCCGCACAGTGCTACAAAAAAATTACCGAAATGCACTGCCCTCCAATGAATCTTTATAATGAAGCAACGCCCTGTAGTAATCCCATATTGTTAGACCTTATAGAGAAGCAGAATTCCTGCTTCTCCTTTTTTGTATGCACTATTTTCAAGCCTATGGCAAACCAGACATTTCTAATATAATACCGTCTTAATTCATTGGTAAATATAGCAATAAGCATGTCTGTTTTAATTGCTTCTTTATAGTCATTCATAACGATTCCCTCGTGTTACAACGGCTTGTATTATAAATCCAAAACTCTATTTTCAATAAAAAACTGACCCTCAATTGTTAGATTTTTAAATCTAACTGTTGAGGGTCAGTTCATAATTTGTGTTTACAAATTATCAGGTTTATTGAATCCCTACACGTAAAGCAACACTATACATTCTGATAAAGGATTCTTAGTTATTAGCTTGCTTCTTAAAATCTTCCAAAGTAAGATAGCGTTCATGTTTAAGCAAGCTAAAGGATTTCTTACGTTTAAAGCCACGAAGAACGAAGATTACAGCCAAGGAGCCCACTGCTACAATCGCATAAGCAATCAATAAGCTGGTAAAGGACATTCGTCCGCAACAGAATTCGATACAAAGTGGCGCCAAAATGGTTACAGGAGTCATCCATATATTCATTGCACCACATTCAGCGGCAGCAGTTGTTTTCAAAGCAGGGTCAACAATACGAATCAATGCAATACCACTTGGGCAGGTACCGGTAATGGTCCCCCAAAGGCCAAGGAATCTTTCGAAGTCGTAAGCCCCACCAATGTGAGAAGTAAAAAAGAGTGTTACTGCGAAAGAAACTATACCAACTACACAGCATACTGCAAAAATAGGAATGAGCCATTTACCAACAACAGCCATTTGTACAGCCATGAAGGCCCCACAAATCATAAAGTCAGTTCCCCAGCCGGTAATACGTGCTTGCAAAATGTCATCATGATATTTCTTTGCACCGGTAAGATTCATCACATACTTCATCCCGTAGGCTACGAAAAGACCAACGAAGAACTCCATGGTACCAATCGTGCGAATCAAACTAATAGAAGACGTTTGAAGCAATAAGCAAAGCGGATGTGTAATTGTGTAACCCAAGCCAACCAAAGCCATATTGAAGGCAAGTGCATCGATATTACCACTATAAGTAGTTTGTGTCCCGGCGCTTAAAATTTCTTCATCGCCCGGTTCAAAAAGACCTCTACTAATACCCTTGCTAATTTCACGTGGGAAGGTTGCCATTTTGTGCTTCATCCCATATTTAGCAACCGGTACGCCAACAACAAAAGCAAAGATAAAGCCCATTACTACAAACAAAAGACCAACCTGTTGTGCACCAGGCATTAATCCGCCGGCTTCAATTTGACCCCCGAAATTAATGGATTGACCAGGGCCTTGGCAGAATGCAAATGGGATTTGCAAACCATAATTAGGACTAATTTCGAAAAGTCCACCAATTAACAACAGTACCCCGAAACCAACGAGCGGTTGAATTGCATAAAGTAAGTCCCAAACACAGCCTAATACCATGGAACCTTTGAATGTTTCCTTCCCGGCACTAACCCCTTCTTCTTTCGGAGTCGCTGTGAGCCCCATGGAAATAAATGTAATCGTAAATAAATTAGACACAATTGCATTCAGCGTTGCAAAATCCACCCCTATTTTCGTAAGCACGCCTGTATTCATTAAGATAAATCCGATGATCCCACCTGTTACACAAGCCGGCACCAGCATATTTGCAAGTGGTTTAACAAAAGCTCTAATAAGGACCCCTAGTAAGATCATAACACCAATCCATGAAATACTAATCATCAGTGTCATAGCGTATTCCTCCTTTTGTTCGATGTACTCATTTTCCAAAAGTTTCTCTACGTTCCTGGAACTTAAGTGAACTATACATCATAAAAAGAGCAATAACAAATACTATATTCATTCGTTTAATAATTCAAATTTTAAGCGATTTTTATATATTACCGGAACGCGCACATTGCGCTTTGATTTGATGAAGTATATAAAAGCACCTGCTCTAAACCGCAGTATTTTCGCAGATTTCAGACTATTAATAACAATTATACTATGCATGATAAATAATTATCTCGACTATTTTTAAGTGTTAATCCGCGATTTTATTAATAGTCATTTGCTTATTTTGGCTTAATTTTCTTTCTTTAATAAGTATTTGAAATTATCTGTTAATAACCCTAAATTAAAATTAAGTTTTGCAAAACTCATTGTTATTTATAAAACACTATGAGAAACGAAAGCAGGTGCCCATTATGAACGTATATTATAACGGACCAATTTTAACCATGGAGGACGCAATGCCAGAGGCAGAAATCCTCATTGAAAATAACGGGAAAATTGCTTATGTTGGGAATCGCGACGACGCGGATATTCCATCCGACGCTACTTGGGTTGATTTAGAAGGGCATACGCTTATGCCTGCATTTATTGACGGGCATAGTCATTTTGCAAATACTGCCACCTTCCTTCAAACAGTTCCACTTCTAGACGCAGAAAGCTGCGCTGATATCGTTAGACTTATGCAAGAAGCTTATGATGCAAAAAAAGCTAATAATATAAAATCATTAATTGGGATGGGCTATGATCACAATTTCTTAGAAGGAAATATTCATCCTACAAAGGAAGACTTGGATAAGATTAGCACCGACATTCCTATCATTGCTATTCACACCAGCATCCATATGGGGGTTGCTAACAGCAAATTGTTAGAATTAACAGGGATTACCAAGGATTCCGGTGAAATTCCCGGTGGCTTCATAGCCAGAGACCCGGAAACCAACGAACCTCTGGGTTTATTGGAAGAAATGGCGATGCATGCAGCTCTGCCATATGTTGGTAATGTTTTCGCTGCATCCAGTATTGATTCATTAGACAATGCTCAAAATTTCTATATCCAAAATGGTATTCTGACAATTCAAGATGGGGCATCCATCAGCGATAGTGTTTCGTTAATACGTCAATTTGCCGACAGTGGTCGATTAAAATGCGATGTTATCAGCTACCCTTGCTTCACCATGGACGATGCGCCTAAAATCGTGAACGAAAACAAGGATTGCGTCAACCACTATGTAAATCATTTCAAAATTGGTGGATATAAATTAGTTCTAGATGGATCGCCACAATGCAAAACCGCCTGGATGACTAAGCCTTACAAAGACGACGACAATTGTGGGTATCCATGGCTTAGTGATGATGAAGTTCAAAATTATATCAATAAAAGCTTAACCGACGATTTACAGTTACTTTGCCATTGCAACGGTGATGCAGCCGGTGATCAGTTCCTTAATATTTATGAAAAATGTTTAGCAAACTATCCGGCGGATGCACCGCAACACGCCCTGCGACCAACCATGATTCACTGTCAAACAACACGCAATGACCAGCTTGATAAAATGGCAAAATTGAATATGATTGCATCTATCTTCGTTGCACATGTTAATTATTGGGGCGATGTTCACAAAAAAAATCTTGGCGATATTCGAAGCTCACGCATTAGCCCTGTAAAAGATGCTATCAATCGTGATATCTGTGTAAACTTCCATACTGATACACCTGTTGTCATGCCATATATGTTCCACACTGTATGGACAGCAGTTACACGCCAAACTCGTAACGGCCAAATATTGGGTGCCGATCAAAGCATTGATGTTTGGGAGGCACTTAAGGCTGTAACAATTAATGCTGCCTATGGTTATTTTGAAGAAAATGAAAAGGGCTCTCTTAAAGCGGGCAAAATAGCAGACCTGATTATCGTCGATCAAAATCCTCTCACCGTTGATACGATGGCTATCAAGGACATCAAAGTACTTCAATCTATCAAAGAGGGTAAGGTATTATATCAACGCGAATTGACAATCTAATCGCAACAAAAAAGCTCATAGGCCTTCTGGTAAAATATCGTTGCGATACTATTCACCAGAAGGTTTTTTCTATGAGTTTGTCCCATTTCATCCTCAAAATTAATCTATTCGTTTCCTTGTGCGGAATTGGGTCGTTTCTCCACTTCATTTCAAGCATGCTTAAACAACCTTCTTTATCACCACAGCAAGCGCCACAAAAAGTTTTTGGGGATTGGACACCATTTGAGCTTTCCATTTGATGGTGTTGCGCTTCATTTAACAATTCTCTTGAAAAAAATCATTTTTTTGTATTTTAAGGTTCTATAATGTGTTAATCTTATTCCATCACACTATAGAAAGGACTGACATTGATGAACATTTCTCATTTGCAGTATTTCCAAGTTGTCGCTCAAGAAGAACACATCAGCCGTGCCGCAGAAAAGCTTCATATTTCTCAACCATCTTTAAGTGCTACCATTCGCCGCATTGAAGAAGAATTAGGCACCCCATTGTTTGACCGTAAGGGACGAAACATCTATTTGAACGAAAATGGACAATGTCTTCTAAAGCATGTCCATTCAATTTTCTCTCAATTAGATAATTTAGAGGAACAAATGAACGCTATAACGTTCAACCTTTTCCATCATTTCACCATGGCCTCTAGCAATAGCATGTTTCTGGACAACTGGTTGACTAAATTTATTTTGACCAATGAGGATGCCAGAATTTCGCAAATTGTGATGAGTGAATCGCAAATGATAACCGAGCTCAACGAAGAAAAAATTGATATTGCTCTTGGCGATTTTTCAGATGTCCCTGTAGGGATTGCTCAACAAGTCCTGGTGCCTGATGAATATATGATTATTGTACCAACACATCACCCCTTAGCCAAAAAGGACGCGCTCACCTTTGAAGATATTCGTGACGAACCTTTTGTTGCGCTATCATCAAATATCAACTGTCGTATTGCCGATAAAATGTTTGCGCAAAAAAATGCCACGCCTAATATTATTTTCGAAGGCTCCCAGCCAATGATGTTTGATATTCTTTCTCAAGGTCGAGGTCTTCTATTTGTTTCCAAGCAAATGATTTACATGAGAAATGTGCAAAATGCCACCTCTGATGCGTCAAATATCCGTACCATAGAAGCTTGTTTTTTACCAATTCTTGATTTAAAGACTACCTTTAATCTCTCAATTTGTTGGAAGCAAAATCGCAATTTACCTGCAATGGCCGCTAATATTGTACAAGCATTTATTAATGATTATCCACGCTTTACAGCTGATAGATCCTATTGTGATAACGACACGTTTACACTCACCTATTAAGGAGGAGTATGTGATGAATTTTCTTCAACTTGAATATTTTATTGAACTCGTTAAACAAAATTCTTTTTCTAAAGCAGCTGAAAAGCTAGGCATATCTCAAGCTGCACTATCGTTATCTCATAGCAAATTAGAAAAGGAAGTCGGTTATCCTCTGCTCGAACATCACAAACGTGCTATTGTTTTAACGCCCCATGGCAAGGAATTTTATAAATTCAGCTTATCTTTCACCCATGAAATGAACAATATTTATAGTGAATTTGAAGAAGCCAAAGGTATTTATAACAAAAAGGCCGTCAATCTTGGTATTTCACATAGCCAATATCACGCAAACTGGCTCAGTAATATTTATGATATCTATCCGGATATGCGTCTTAATATACTACAAATGTCTCAACGCCAAATCCAAGAAGATTTATTAAATGGTTCATTGGATTTCGGTATTGTTTCCGGTACAAAAACGTTACCACAGCTCAACCGCTATCTTTTGAGTAGTCAGCCCTTTGAGCTATTTGTGTTAGCTAGCTCGCCCTTAGCAAACCGTAACACCATCGGTTTAGACACACTTTCTAAGGTACCATTGGTCGCACTCTTTCCTACTGCGAACGAACACCGTATGATTGATATTTTAAGCAAAGAGTTGAATTTTACTCCTAATATTGTTTTCGAAGGCTCATCAACCATCATGACAGAGCTATTTCATGAAGGATTCGGTGGTATCATCACCTGCGCGCATGATAAACGACAATACATGCGCTATCCTCCAAAATACTATCATTCATTGGAAGTTCTAGGTACCAACATTCGCTATGAATACTATCTACAATGGGCAGAACATTGTTATCTCACAAAATACAACAGACTCTTTCTAGATTATGTACTGGACTATTATCATCTATTATAAAAAATCCCATATCTTTTTAATGTATTACAGCATATTCATTTTGTTGAAAATGCAATTCATATATACTAATTACCATAATAATCATCTTCTCTACATTGCAGTGACTTCCAAAAATTACCGTCTAAATCCCGACTCACCGAATTCAAAATCATAACCTCTCCTCATAAGCTTTATTTGCGCCGGTCTATAACCTGCGCCCTCACTGCAGTGTATTAAAAAACACGAGCATGTCCTCATACTGATTGTATAGCTACTTACAGTATGAAAATGCTCGTGTTTTTTATTATATTTTTCAACATATCAATAACAATTGGTGAATTTCCGGGAACCAATCCTTGATAAAAATGTTTCCTATGATCAGTTGTTGTTATTTTACATTTGTTGATTATAATTCTTTTCGAAATAATTGGTGATTTCTCGGTAAAAGAGGTCACCGTTTTTAGTATTGGCAAATTCGCCATCCATGACAACATACAAATCCGATGAAATATAGAGGGAAATATCTTTGACTACAGTTTGTTGTAAATCAAAAGGAAATTTAGGGAAATATTCAAGCAAAATCGAGGAAATGAGACTGACACCCAGCTTATTTTTAATGAAGTGCTGCGGCAGGATATAAATATCACTTTCTATAAGAGAGTTCGGTACTTCCTTGCATTGGTTTTTGAGAATAGCCTGCAGTGGAATGCAATCGTTTTTTAAGAACAGCAGCGGATATTTTAACAGCTCTTCTACAGGAATGGTTTTATAGGCTTCAAGGGGATGGTTTTCTGAGAAGAAAGCTTGTAAATGGCCGAACAGAAGACGATGAAAGCAAAGATCGGGATGCTTGCGACTAATTTCTTGTAGGTACTGCTCTTCAATGAGAATGATACCAATGGAAGAAATGCCGGCAATGATACGGTCCAGAATTTTTTGTGCATCATAAAGCTCGATTTTGATATCCCAATGGTGAACATCCTGACAATGGCGCCAAAATTGAAACAAATAGGTATTTCCTAGAAATGGTGTGACATCAAGGGAAATCGTTTTAAGAGCTTGAGGCGATTGCTTTTTTATAGCATCGAGTTGATGTTGCATGATATACAGTTCTTCAAATATACGTTCGGCAGTATGAACAACACATTCGCCGGCTTCAGTCAAGGATACGCCTTGATGGTGACGCTCCAATAATGTGATATCCAGTTCATTTTCTAGACGCTTAATGGCTTCGCTCAAGGAGGGTTGACTGATGTGCAGTGCGTTAGCTGCGTGAGTCATGGTATTCATCTGTGAAATTTTGAGAAGATATTCAAGTTGTTCAATGCGCATGGAATCACCTCATCTAAAATCATCCATAGGGATAACCTATCAACATTACTACTACCAATTATACATGAATAAAAGCGCATTTTATAATATAAATAACGATAAGAAAGGGGGTCATTTTAATGACATTTCCTATTAAACAAGACAAAGTAGTAGAAGTTGTTTCTAACTTGGTAGCCGGACAAAGCTACAATCCGGGTAGCGACGAATATGATGTAGCGACATATTTCAAATCTTATATGGAAGAAGCAGGCATTTCGGTAGAAACTGTTCCGATTTCCGAACGACGCTTCAATGTAATTGCCCGCCTCAAGGGTCAAGGTAAAGCAGCACCGTTATCCTTTTCCGGTCACATGGATGTTGTGCCCGTAAGTGAAACCGAGTTGAGCAAATGGAAAACCGACCCATTTGTGCCAACTATCATTGATGATATGCTCTACGGACGTGGTAGCGCTGATATGAAAGGTGGCTTAGGGGCAGCAATGGCCGCACTGAAAGCTGTTAAGGAAAATGGTATCGTCCCACCGGGGGATGTCGTGGTTATTGGCACCGTGGATGAAGAAGCAGTTATGGGTGGCGTTAAGGCGCTTACCACCTGTGGCCTTTTAGATGATATCAAAGATATGGTTATTTGTGAACCTTCCGACATGAAGCTTTATTGCTGCTGCCGTGGACGTACTTGGGCAGATATTACACTCACCGGCGAAAGCGGTCATGCTTCTATCGAAGGCAAAGGCAACAATACCATTAACCATGCATCCACTTTAATTAATGCGGTAAACAAGCACAAATTTTATTTTCCACCATATGAAATGCTTGGTAATGTATTCTGGCAGGTAACACTGATTGATGGTGGGCTGGAACCGGCCGTTGTACCGGATACCTGTACTGTTACTGTGGATGCACGACTCGTTCCCGGCTCAACCACCAACGATATTTGGAATGCAATGGAAGCCCTGTTGGCTAAGCTCTCTGCTGAAAATCCTGATTTTCATGCAAAATTTGAAGTCATCGAACGTCGCGAAGCTTGGGAAACCGATAAATCTCTGCCGTTGGCAGAAATGGCACGACGCGGTTTCGCCAAAACAGATATTCCTCTCGAATATGGTGCAGCCAGCTATACCACAGACGGCGCTTATTTTGGCAGCATCATGAACATGAACATGGTTATCATTGGCCCTGGCGACATCGTTAATGCCCATCGCGACAATGAATTCACTCCGGTAAAGCAGCTTGCCCAAGCAGCCAATGTGTATTACGATATGATGGTAAACAACACCCTTCCTCTAAACGGCTAATACCATCAAAATCAAAATGCAGTTGAAATGTATTAACTTCCTAAAAATTAATTCACTCATTGCGCTTAAAAAAACGCCTTACTCTGCTACCCATACGCCATTCGTTCGGCACTCCTGATAGCGTATATCAAATTCATCAATCTTATAATAAAACACGAGCATCCTCTCCTTTTTACTGGTTTGTATAGCTACCTACAGTATGAAATGTGCTCGTGTTTTTTGTCATTATCCAAAACGTCCCATTCTAAAAAGCAAAAAAAGCACTGTGCAAGGGGGCACAGTGCTATATTTTTAATCAAAGCTGCCATCTTGGGCAACCGGCGCCTTTTTGAGCTGTTCGTAAGCCTCGCCATACAGGGTCACAGCATCATGAAACGCTTGATAATACTGGTCACCGGTACCGGTGGCATGCATGGTTACGACAACAAATTCCGGCGCCTTTTCCTTATCGGCAAGGGTCACCAGACAGTTGCCGGCATTTTCGGTATAACCGGTTTTGCCACCGATGATTTCATAGCCGGAGGTATCAAAATAACGTTGGAAGGTATTGAGGTCCTTGGTCATGGTATGACTCAAATCAAGACCGTCCGGATGGTTTTCATTCGGCGTGGTGGTGTAGGTACGTGCGGTAAACACTTCCTTAAAGAGCGTATTTCCCAACGCGCCCTTGACCAAACGCGCCATATCACGGCAAGTCGATACTTGACCCTCGGCATCCAAGCCGGTCGGATTTTTAAAGACGGTGCTGTCCAGCCCCATCTTTTTGGCTTCTTCATTCATGAGATCCACAAAACTTTTGATGTTACCACTGGTAATAAGGGCAAGGGCATTGGCGGCATCTCCACCGGAACTCAGCATGGCTGCATAAAGTAAATCACGCACCGTAACGGTTTCCCCCGCTTTAATGCCACTTTGGGAAGCAAGACTTTCCTCGAGCCCTTCATAGGCATCCTTCGGCATTTTAAGCTCGTGGTTCACGTCGTCACAATGCTTAATGGCCACATAGACCGTCATCATCTTTACTGGGCTCGCCGGTGCACGCTGTGTATCGGCAGCTTTTTCATAAAGAATATCGCCATTGCCCGCATTGATGATGATGGCAGAATCACTATTGATGGTTTCGTCAAAGCCCGGCTTATCGGCATCGCTCACAAGCGGTTCCGTCACCGATTGCACCTGGGTGGCAACCTCTTCCTCACCGCTAAAACGTTGTACCACATCCGGCACAAACTTCACACAAAGCAGCACCACCACAAGCAAAAGCAACCATCGCCCCCAACGTGGGCGCAATTTTTTGCGTTCTCTCTGTGGCGGCGTGCGACTTGCTCCACTTGCTGCCTTACCGCCAGAAGGGCGTCCTACCCGCGATGGGCTCCCTTGCCCACTTGGACGGGCCGTTGCACCGCTAGACGGACGTGCCCCCGAGGAAATCGGACGGCTCGCGCTGCCTGCCCGCGCCGTGCTTGTACGACTCGGGGTTGCACTCGCCCGTGACGCGCTTGCTTGGGCACTCGGACGGCTCGCGCCGCCGGATGGCCGCACTCCGGAAGAAATCGGACGCACTGCCTGCTCGCGCCGTACTTGTGCGACTCGGTGTCGCACTCGCTCGTGACGAACTTACTTGCCGACTTGTGCTACCGGACGGGCGCGTAGAAGACGCACTGCGCGTCCCTGAAGGACGCGCAGCTTGGCCGGAAGAAGGGCGACCGGATGGTGTCTCCCTCGATGAAGCACCGCTCGCAAAACGGCGGTCTGTAGGTTTCTTTGGACGACTCATCCTCACCCTCCTTTACATTGTATTGACGAATCGCTTTGTATTACATGCTGCGAGTAGCAATTTCTTCGTTAATCTTCCCACGGAATTCTTCAAAGTTTTGAACCCCTTCATCGCCGTTCTTATAGGAACGCAAGCTGATGGTGCCGTCTTCGGCTTCCTTGCGACCGACAACGAGCATATAAGGGATTTTATGCACGGTGGCTTCACGAATCTTGTAGCCCATCTTTTCGCTACGATGGTCAACTTCCACACGTACGCCGTCCTCCTTGAGCTTTGCAGCCAATTCATCGGCATAGTCTGCTTGATCGGAAGTAATAGGAATAATCATCGCTTGGACAGGATTCATCCAGGTTGGGAATGCCCCTGCAAAGTGTTCGGTCAAAATCCCGATGAAACGTTCCATACTGCCGAATACAGTACGGTGAACCATGACAGGACGATGCTTTTCGCCGTCTTCACCGATATAGGACATATCGAATTTTTCAGGCATTTGGAAGTCAAGCTGAATGGTCCCACATTGCCAGGTACGACCGAGCACGTCCTTCAGATGGAAGTCAATCTTAGGGCCGTAGAATGCACCGTCGCCAGGATTCAAGTTGTAGTCACGACCAACTGCCGCCAAAGCGGTACGCAAGCCATCGGTTGCCTTTTCCCAAAGCTCATCGCTACCCATGGAATCTTCAGGACGGGTAGAGAGTTCTACAGTATATTCAAAACCGAACTTGCTGTAAATACGGTCAACAAGGTTCATAACACCGATAAGTTCATCAATGATTTGGTCTTCACGCATGAAGATGTGGGCATCGTCTTGGGTGAAGGCACGCACACGCATGAGACCGTGGAGAGCACCACTCAATTCGTGACGGTGAACCAAGCCCAATTCCGCCCAGCGCAATGGCAATTCACGATAACTATGCAGGCTTTCGTTAAAGAGCAAAATCCCACCTGGGCAGTTCATTGGCTTAATAGCAAATGGTTGCTCATCGATTTCGGTGAAATACATATTTTCTTGGTAGTGATCCCAGTGACCGGAACGTTCCCAAAGGGCACGGTTCATAATAAGTGGGGTACGAATTTCACTGTAACCGGCTTTCTTATGTTCTTCTCTCCAGAAGGTTTCCAATTCATTACGCAAAATCATGCCCTTTGGATGGAAGATTGGGAAGCCAGGTGCTTCGTCAACGAAGGAGAAGAGGTCGAGGTCTTTACCGAGCTTACGGTGGTCACGACGCTTTGCTTCTTCGAGCATGTGGAGGTATTCATCCAATGCATCTTGCTTAGGGAAACTGGTGCCATAGATACGTTGGAGCATCTTGTTCTTTTCATCGCCGCGCCAATAAGCCCCTGCAATGCTCATGAGCTTAATCGCTTTAATCGCACTGGTTTTTGGAAGGTGAGGACCTGCACAAAGGTCTACATAATCACCATCTTGATAGAAGCTAATAAGAGCATCTTCAGGAAGATCTTGGATAAGCTCTACCTTGTATGGTTCGTTGCGTTCGGTAAAGAAAGCAATCGCTTCTTCACGAGGCACTTCACGACGTTCAAAAGCTGCACCGGCTTTAATGATTTTCTTCATTTCCGCTTCGATTTTTTCCAAATCTTCCGGAACGAAGGTGTGTTCACTGTCAAAGTCATAGTAGAAGCCATTTTCAATGGCAGGCCCAATAGCAATCTTGGTGCCAGGCCAGAGGCGTTGCACCGCTTCTGCCAACACGTGGCTGGAGGAGTGACGGAACACTTCACGGCCTTCTGCATCGTCAAAGGTCAAAATGGATACGCTGGCATCCTTATCAATCACGGTACCGAGGTCTGCTACAACACCATTAACCACAGCAGCCACTGCTTT
>USCP01000008.1 GCA_900553245.1 uncultured Peptococcaceae bacterium | reverse complement strand
TGAAGACCTTCAAGGGCTGGCGCTCCTGCCACTGCGACGCTGTAGGTCCTGCTAAGGGCGGTATCCGTTTCAACCCTGGCGTAAACGTTGACGAAGTTAAGGCTTTGTCCATCTGGATGACCTTCAAGTGCTGCGTTACCGGTATTCCTTATGGCGGCGGTAAGGGTGGCGTAATTTGCGATCCTCTCAGCCTCTCCGATAGAGAATTAGAACAAGTTTGCCGTGGTTATGTAGACGGTCTCTACAAGTACCTCGGTGAAAAGATCGACGTTCCAGCTCCAGACGTTGGTACCAACGGCAAGTGCATGAGCTGGATGGTTGACGAATATTGCAAATTGACCGGCGAACAATCCTTCGGCGTTCTCACCGGTAAGCCAGTTCCATTCCATGGTTCCCTCGGCCGCGATGACGCTACCGGTTATGGTATCTCCATCTGCGTACGTGAAGCTTGCAAAAAGCTCGGCATCGACTTGACCAAAGCTAAAGTTATCGTTCAAGGTTTCGGTAACGTAGGTTCCTGGACCGTTGAAAACGTTGAAAAGCTCGGTGGTACCATCGTTGCTGTATCCGAATGGGATCCAGAACACGGTGCATACGTTGTTTACAACGAAAACGGCTTGAAGTACGAAGAATTGGCTGCTGAAAAGGCTGCTCATCGTACCATCTATAACCTCGCTGGTGCTCAACACCTCACCATGGAAGAATTCTGGGCTTTGGACGTAGACGTTATCGTTCCAGCTGCTCTTGAAAACTCCATCACTGCTGAAGTAGCTAAGACCATCAAGTCCAAATTGATCGTTGAAGCTGCTAACGGTCCTACTACCACCGATGCTGAAGAAGTATTCAAGGAAATGGGCGTTACCGTTGTTCCTGACATCCTCGCTAACGCTGGTGGCGTAACTGTATCCTACTTCGAATGGGTACAAAACCGTTATGGCTACTACTGGAGCAACGAAGATGTAGCTAACAAAGAAGAAGAAGCTATGGTAGCTGCATTCGAAGCTCTCTGGGCTCTCAAAGAAGAATACAATGTAACCTTCCGTGAATCCGCTTACATGCACTCCGTTAAGAAGGTTGCTGAAGTTATGAAACTTCGTGGCTGGTATTAATCTGAATACCACTAATCTTTAACGAGAAGATTAGAAGAAGCAGACCCTTGTGGTCTGCTTCTTTTTTTATGTTCCTGAATAAAATAGGTGTCATATTTAACAAAAACTTAACAGATTTCCCCCTTTTTACTTGACAATGCTATGGTATGATGAAGGCACCTTAAAGAACAGGAAAGGAGAGAAGGCCATTTGAAAATGAAATTTGAAGATGTAAAAGACGATGCAATGGTGTGCACCTATATTGAAAAGGCAGACCGTACCTTGATGGGAATGGGCTTTACCGAGCATAGCTTCGCTCATGTCACCCATGTGGCATCCGTGGCAGGGAAAATTTTAAAAGAGCTTGATTATAGCAAGGAGGACATTGAAATTGCCCGTATTGCCGGCTATATGCACGACATCGGCAATGTTGTCAACCGTCACGACCATGCCCAAACCGGTGCCCTCATGGCCATGCGTATTTTGGATCACATGGGCATGCCGGCCGATCAAGTTGCAGCTGTCATCACCGCCATTGGGAACCATGATGAGCCCAATGCCTATCCGGTGGATGCCGTCACTGCCGCCATCATCATCGCCGACAAAACCGACGTGCGCCTGACCCGTGTGCGCAACAAGGATGTTACCAATTTTGACAAGCATGACCGTGTGAACTATGCCGTTAAGCAGAGTACCGTACGTGTACTGGATGGCAAGATTATCGAAGCGAGTCTTAAACTTGATAAAGACACCTGCTCCGTTATGGATTACTTTGAAATTTTCCTTGAGCGCATGATTCTATGCCGCAAAGCTGCCGAACAGCTCGGTTGTGAATTTAGCCTCATCATCAACAAAGAACGCGTCATCTAATAAACGGTGAGAACGAGAAGGTTCTCGCCGTTTTTTTTTGTGCGCTTTTATAGAACTTTTCTGATTGTCACATTTTCCTAAGACGGTCGTGTGCTATACTGAGAATGCTGTTGCTACAATGGCAGAGCATGACATGAATGAAAAGGAATGAATGCAATGAAAATCAACGGTAGCACCCTTAAATGGTTCGCCATGGCAAGCATGGTGATTGACCACCTTGCTGCGGTGGTGCTCATGCCGGCCTTTGGTATTTTTACGGTTCTAACCTTGGGAGATGCATGGCAGTTGGGCAATGACGCCGCCCTTTGTTATGGCATGCGACAAATTGGGCGCATTGCCTTCCCGATTTTTTGCTTTTTACTCGTCGAAGGACTCGTGCATACCCACAGTAGAGGTGCCTATTTGCGAAACTTGATTATTCTTGCCGTTGTCAGTGAAATACCCTATAATCTCTGTCGCACCGGCAACCTCATTGATTTTGGCGAGCAAAGCACCATTTGGACCCTTGTTCTCGGCTTTCTTACCTGCTGTGGCCTCGATTGGCTCGATGCCAAAAGCGCGCCGCAACCCTTGGCCCTAAAAAAAGCTGCTCTAGTCGGTGCCACCATGCTCCTTGCCTGGTTGCTCAATACCGACTACGATGCCTTTGGTGTGGCATTCATTGTATTGCTCTATTTGCTGCGCAACAGCCGCACCGAACAATGCATGATTGGTGCCATTGTTTGTCTTTTTGGCGAAGCCATGGCAGCCTTGGCCTTTGTGCCCATCTACTTCTACAACGGCCAGCGCGGTAAGCAACCAAAGTGGCTCTTTTACGCCTTTTATCCGACCCACCTCCTTGTGCTCTATTTCACACGTCTATGGTGGATTGGCTGGTAAAGGTGTCATAAAGATGTGAGGATATTCATAAATGGACAATAAAAACCGCCCTCGTTAAATCGTGTGATTTAGCGAGGGCGGTGGTATAATCTTTGGCGTTAAAATGGTGGACGGCTTCATAGGACGCTCGCTTATGGCGTTTAGCGCAGAATTTTTTCCATTGCCTTGCCTTTGGCGAGTTCGTCAATAAGCTTATCGAGGCGGCGAATGTTTTGCATGAGGGAATCGTCGATGGTTTCGACCTTGACACCGCAGATGCTGCCTTTGATGAGGACGGCGTTCGGGTGGATGGCAGGTGCTTCATTAAAGAAGGTCGCGTAGTTGATGTCCTTTTCAATTTGGGCGGCGAGTGCATCGGGGGTGTAGCCGGTGAGCCAGCAGGTGACGGTATCGACCTCGGCTTTGGTGCGGCCTTTCCGTTCTGCCTTGGCGACTAAGAGGGGGTAGACCTTGGCCAGGCGCATGGCAAATACTTTGTCGTTGGTTATTGATATTATTATAGCAATCTCTCCCTAGGTGGAGAGATTTTTTTGCGTCTTAATACGTTTTTAATGACTTTTGCGACATCTTAATGAGCTGTTGGTAGAGAAGCTGGTATGATGAAGGCGGTTTTTTAGAGAGTGAGAGGTGAAGGTGCAATGCAGACTATGACCAAACCGCAGTCGGGGGCGCTCAAAATCTTCTTTGGCTATGCAGCCGGAGTGGGTAAGACTTATAGCATGCTTGAGGCGGCACAGCAGTTACAAAAGGAGGGCGTGGATGTAGTGGTGGGCTATGTGGAACCGCATGCCCGTCCGGATACGTTGGCACTTTTGGAGAATTTGGAGAGGTTGCCGACACGTGAGATGAATCAGCGTGGCATAATCTTGCAGGAGTTTGATTTAGATGCGGCTTTGGCGCGAAAGCCGGCGGTTATTTTAGTGGATGAATTGGCGCATACGAATGCCTGTGGTAGTCGTCATATGAAGCGCTATCAAGATGTAGAGGAACTTCTTAATGCCGGCATTGATGTTTATACGACGGTCAATGTGCAGCATCTTGAATCTCTGAACGATGTGGTGGAGGCAATGACGGGGATTGCCGTGAGTGAGCGTATTCCCGATGAAATTTTTGACCGTGCCAATCAGGTAACGCTTATCGATATTGAGCCGCAGGCGCTCATGAAACGCTTAGAGGAGGGCAAGGTCTATCGTACGAGGCAAGCGAAGCGCGCGCTGTCCAATTTTTTTACGCTAGACAATCTCACCGCGTTGCGTGAAATTGCCATGCGTCGTACTGCCGATCAGTTGACGCATGTTGCGTCGGAGGAGGGCATTGAAAAGGGGGTGCGCGCCGGTGAACATATTTTGATTTGCTTGAGTGCAGCCCCTTCCAATGCGAAGGTCATTCGCACGGCGGCGCGTATGGCGGAGGCTTTTCATAGCGCTTTTACCGCACTGTATATTCAAACGCCCGAAAGTGAGCTGGCAGATGAAGCCATGCGCAAGGCCTTGCGTGCAAATATGCGCCTTGCGGAGCAATTGGGCGCGCAGATAAGTGTGATTAACGGCACGGACCCTGCGGTGCAGATTGCGGAATATGCACGCATTAGCGGGGTGACAAAGATTGTCATGGGGCGCATGAACCATTTGCCGCGCGTTTTTTTTGGAAAAAAGAGCCTTGCGGATCGCCTCATTGAATGCACGGAGCTTGATGTGTATATCATTCCCGATAAGCAGCCGCGCTACCGTAAGCCGCGCGTCAAAAAGCGTAGATTGGATGTTCACTTTAGCTGGCGTGATACGTTGATGACACTTTCTGCCCTTCTGGTGGCGACCCTTGTGGGGCTGGGGTTTTATCATTGTGGGATTAGCGAGGCAAACATCATTTCAATGTATATGCTTGCGGTGCTTTTGGTGGCGGTGACGACTGAGGGCTATCTTTATGGAGTGGTGACTGGGGTTGCAAGTATTTTTACCTTTAATTTCTTTTTTACGGTGCCGCGCTTTTCATTCGAGGCTTACGACCCGAGTTATCCTGTGACCTTTGCAATTATGTTTGTATCGAGCATGCTTGCAAGCTCAATGGCAAGCCGCGTCAAGGTGCAGGCACGTCAAATGGCGCAAAAAAGTTACTATACCGAGCTTTTGCTTCGTAATAGTCAGCGCCTGCAAACGGGCCGTAACGAATGGGAGTGCCTCACCCTCACCGCAGAGCAGCTCCACCGCCTCTTTGATCGTCCGATTCTTTATGCGGTGAGCGAGGCGGAGGAGGCCTTGGATTTTCGCGTCATGCCTTCTGATGAAGGGGTGTGGCTTGAGGACCTCAGTCATGAAGAAATGGCAGTTGCAAAATGAGTGCAGCGCCACCACAAACACGCTGCCGAATTCCCGTTGGCTCTTTTTGTCGGTGCGTGGCAATAGCGGGGTCATGGGGATTGTCGGGATTCCGATGGAGGGTGCTGAGGCGCCCGATGGCTTTGAAAAGAACCTCATGCTTGCGATGCTCGGTGAGTGTGGCATCACACAGGAGCGCATTCGTGTGCAGGAGGCGCGCTTGCAGCAATATAATAGCCGCGAAAACTAAATAAAACGTCCGATGCGAGGAGCATCGGACGTTTTATTACCATTAGGGGAGAATTAATCCCATCTTAATACGAAAAAAATTTCCTTTATCCCCACTTTTTATAGAGCGCGTTATGATATGGACACAAACCAAGATGATGTTTGAAAGGGGCGTTTGAGAAATGCTTGATTTGATGATGGTTTTACTCTTTGTTTGTGGCTTTGGCTTGGTCACCCTTTTGGTTGAATGGTGTGACAGACAGCTCGAGAGTCAGGAATCTTCACGATAAGGAGTGAGCCACATGATTTTATTAGGTATTATCGTGCTTTTATTAAGCGCATATTTATTGGTCGCATTGACCCATCCGGAAAAATTTTAAGAGAGTAGTTGTATAGGAGGCGTTACTTATGATTCAGCTGGTTTTGGCAATCATCATTTATTTGATTCTTGTCATTCCGGTCGGGCGATATCTCTACCACATCGCCGCAGGAAAGCACACCTTCGCCGATCCGGTCTTTGACCGTTTGGACGGGGTGATTTACAAGATTAGCGGGATTCATCCGCACAAGGGGATGAACTGGAAGCAATACGCACTGGCGCTTGTTGGTACCAACGCGGTGATGATTGGGATTGGCTACTTCATCTTGCGTGTGCAAGCAGTGGGCGTATTCAACCCAAATAACATCGAGGGCATGGAACCGAGCTTGGCGTTTAACACCATCATCAGTTTTATGACCAATACCAACCTGCAGCACTATTCCGGTGAAAGCGGCTTGAGCTACCTTTCCCAAATGCTCGTTATTATCTTTATGATGTTCGTGAGTGCATCTAGCGGCTATGCAGCTTGCATCGCCTTTATCCGCGCCCTTGCAGGTCGCACAAAGAGCGACGTCGGGAACTTCTTTGCGGATATGGTGCGCGTGACTACCCGCGTGCTCTTACCTATCTCCATCGTTGGTGGCTTGCTCCTCGTATGGCAAGGGGTGCCACAAAACTTTGATTCTAACATCGTGGTGGAAACCCTAGAGGGGACCTTCCAAGCGATTGCCATGGGGCCTATTGCAGCCCTTGAAATCATCAAGCACTTAGGGACAAACGGTGGGGGCTTTTTGGGTGCAAACTCCTCTACCCCACTTGAAAACCCTACCATGCTTACAAACCTCATTGAAATGTATGCAATGATGCTTCTTCCTGGGGCGTGCGTCATCACCTTCGGCAAGATGGTTGAGGACCGCAAGCGCGAACAAAACGGCGGCAAGGTTGAAAAGGTTGGCTTCATTTCAAAATGCTTCGGCAAGGAAGGCAAGAGCATCTTTGCTGCCATGGGTATTCTCTTTGTGATTGGCTTAGGGGTGTGCTTCTGGGCCGAATCTCAAGGCAACCCTGCCCTCGCTGAGGTCGGCCTTAGTCAAGAAGCCGGCAGCATGGAAGGCAAGGAAGCGCGTTTCGGCGTGGCACAATCGGCGCTCTTTACCACCGTTACCACGTCCTTTACTACAGGGACCGTCAACAACATGCATGACACCTTGACCCCACTCGGTGGGATGGTTCCACTCCTTCATATGATGCTCAACTGCGTCTTTGGTGGGAAGGGCGTTGGGCTTATGAATATGATCGTTTATGCGATTTTGGCAGTATTCATCTGCGGGCTCATGGTAGGCCGTACCCCTGAATACCTCGGCAAAAAAATCGAAGGCCGTGAAATGAAGCTCACCGCCCTTGCTATCATCGTTCACCCACTCCTCATCTTGGCATTTAGTGCCTTGGCGGTGGCTACAACTGCCGGCGTTGAGGGGATTACCAACCCAGGCTTCCACGGCCTCACACAGGTTATGTACGAATACGCTTCGTCCTCTGCAAACAACGGCTCAGGCTTTGAAGGCCTAGCAGACAACACCTTCTTCTGGAATGTCACCACAGGGATGGTGATGTTCCTCGGCCGTTATCTTCCTATCGTGCTGCAACTGGCGATTGCAGGCTCCTTAATGAAAAAGAGCTTTATCAACGAATCAAGCGGGACCTTGCAAACCAACACCATGGGATTCTCATTCATCCTCGTTGTGGTGGTATACATCTTTGCAGCACTCACATTCTTCCCAGCATTGTCACTGGGGCCTATTGCAGAGCATTTGACCCTTTGGGGTTAAGGAGGACCTTAAAAAATGAGTAAGCGTCAAATCAAAACCCTCACACCTGACATCTTAAAGGGTGCCTTTGTGGGAGCGTTTAAGAAATTGGACCCACGCAGCATGATCAAAAATCCGGTCATGTTCGTGGTTGAAATTGGGTTCGTCATTACCGTACTGTTGACGATTTTTCCAAATTTGTTTGGCGATGGGGACGGAACCTATCGCCTCTACAATGGCATTGTCGCAGCCATCTTGTTTGTGACCGTGCTCTTTGCAAACTTCGCCGAAGCCGTTGCCGAAGGGCGCGGCAAGGCGCAAGCAGAAAGCCTCAAGAAAACCCAGCGCGACACCGAAGCGCGTCTCTTGGATGAAAACGGCGGCGAAACCATCGTTTCCTCCAACTCCCTCAAAAAGGGCGACATCGTGCTTGTGCGTGCAGGCGAGGTCATCCCTGGGGATGGTGAGGTCATCGAAGGGATTGCCTCCGTTGACGAATCCGCCATCACCGGTGAATCCGCACCTGTTGTGCGCGAAAGCGGCGGCGACTTCTGCTCTGTCACCGGCGGTACCACCGTTGTCAGTGACTGGCTCAAAATCGAAATGACCTCCGAGCCGGGCAATAGCTTCCTTGATCGCATGATTGCCTTGGTTGAAGGGGCATCCCGTCAAAAAACACCAAACGAAATTGCATTAAACACTCTTCTTGTGTCCTTAACCTTGATTTTCCTCATCGTGATTGTGACCCTCTATCCAATGGCTGAGTACTGCGGTGTGACCCTCTCTGTGCCTACTTTGATTGCACTCATGGTCTGCCTCATTCCTACCACCATCGGCGGTCTCCTCTCTGCGATTGGGATTGCAGGGATGGACCGTGTCACCCGCTTTAACGTCATCGCAATGAGCGGCAAGGCCGTAGAAGCCTGCGGCGACGTTGACACCATGATTTTGGACAAAACTGGGACCATCACCTTTGGGAACCGTCTTGCAGCAGAATTTGACCCAGTAAACGGTGCAGACTACAAGGATCTCCTTCGTGCCGCTGCCTTAACCAGTCTCCACGACGACACCCCAGAAGGGAAATCCACCTTAGAACTCGCACGCCGCGAAGGCGACCAAAGCGAAGAACCACAGGGCGCAGAAAGTATCGAATTTACCGCCCAAACCCGTATGAGTGGGATTGACCTCCCAAGCGGCGACAAAATCCGCAAGGGTGCAGCCGACGCCATCGAAAAATACGTGCTTGCCCAAGGCGGCAAGGTTCCTAGTGACCTCCAAGGCATCGTAGAAAAGATTTCCTCTCTCGGTGGGACCCCACTCGTTGTCTGCGAAAACGCGCGCATCCTCGGCGTGATTTACTTAAAGGATACCGTTAAGCCAGGCATGGCAGAACGTTTTGCTCGCCTTCGTGCCATCGGTATCAAGACCATTATGTGCACAGGGGATAACCCTCTCACCGCAGCCACCATCGCAAAGGAAGCCGGCGTTGACGGCTTTGTGGCTGAATGTAAGCCAGAGGACAAGATCCGCGTCATTAAGGAAGAACAAGCCGAAGGCAAGATCGTTGCCATGACCGGTGACGGAACCAACGACGCGCCTGCCCTTGCGCAAGCAAACGTCGGACTTGCAATGAATAGTGGCACCACCGCTGCCAAGGAAGCAGCAAACATGGTGGACCTCGACAGCAATCCTACCAAGATTCTCGAGGTTGTTGAAATCGGCAAGCAATTACTCATCACCCGCGGCTCTCTCACAACCTTTTCTATTGCAAACGACATTGCGAAGTACTTCGCAATCATTCCTGCCATGTTTATGGCCGTTCCACAGCTTGCGGTGCTCAACATCATGAATCTCGCTACCGCATCCAGCGCGATTTTGTCTGCGCTCATCTTTAACGCGATTATCATCCCATGCTTGATTCCACTTGCTATGAAGGGTGTTAAGTATCGCCCAATGTCCTCAGGTAAGCTCCTTGCACGCAACATGCTCATCTACGGCTTAGGCGGCGTTATTACCCCATTTATCGGCATCAAGTTGATTGACATGGTCATTGCCCCAATTCTTATGAGCTTGGGGATCTAAATTGAAGGAAGAAGGTTCTAAAATGAATCGTAAAAACAGCTTTTTCACCTATGCGCGCCAAGCACTTGTAATGACCCTGAGCCTGCTTTTGTTGTGCGGCCTCGCTTATCCGGTGCTCTTGAGTGCCATTTCTGCAGTGATTTTCCCTGAGCAAGCGAAGGGGAGCATCATTGAACAGGACGGCAAGGCAGTAGGTGCTACCTTTGTGGGTCAAGAATTTACCGAAGACTACTTTATGAAGGGACGTCCATCCGCATACCACTACAACACCTACACCGAGGATAAAGACGGCAATCAATTCTACAATGACGGCACCGAATACGCAGGGCTCTCCAGTGGCTCCAACAACTACGCGCCATCCAACCCTGCCCTCGCTGAACGTGTAGAAGCAGATATTGACGCATTCCTCAAAAAGAACCCAACCATTAGCCGTGAGGACATTCCAACCGACCTCATGACTGCCTCTGGCTCCGGCCTTGACCCACACATCTCTCCGGACGCTGCAATGATTCAGATTCCTGCCATTGCAAAGTCAAGTGGGCTCAGCCAAGATGAGCTTAGAGAAATCGTTCGTCAAAACACCACCGGTCGCTTGGCTGGGGTGTTCGGCGAACCTGTTGTGAACGTGCTCGGCGTTAACTGCGACATCAAGGCAGCAATGGACGCCAAGTAATGCTCGCTACTCTTTGCGGCGCGCTTCGCGTGATTCGCACGCCGCAAGGGTTTTCTATAACGCGCCCGCTCCTAGTACCCGCACTTTCTTAGGAGTAGGGCGCAAGCGAGAACCGCTTACATAAAGACAGCGCAAGGGTGCTCACTCCCTGCTTTAAAGCGTGCCCTTCTAAAAAGCCACTCGGGTGTTTTTAGACGCTGACCTTCCCCTAAGGCGGTTAATGGTAAAGCACTCAAAATAACATGTGCATCCCCCTTATAGGCGCTATCAGCAGATGGCGCCTTTTTTTATGGCATCTTAAACCGCCTAGCGCCTTCTTTTTCCCGTTTTTAGCTTCTGCGACGTAAGATAAGAAAAAAGATTTATTGTCATAGGAGGGCTTATGATGTTTGCGCTAAAAAAACACATCACTCGCATGGAGAGGGGGATTAACGAAAAGTTTTCATATATGATCTATCACCACAGCATTCTAGGACTGATTACAATCTTTGTGGGAATTCCTGCGGCGACCTTTGCCCTTGTCTGCGGGTCTACCTCTTTTGTTCTCGCGCTTGTATCGGTACTTTGCGGTCTATTCTAAGCCGGTCTTAATGCCATCTTAATACCGCCTTCAAAGCATTAACGCCCTATTAAGACGAAATATGGATAATGGGGGTATAAAGACAAAATAAAGATGTATTAAGAAGGCGGGACTTATGCACTCTATTAAAACGAATCATTACTCACCGTTTCGCATTATTATCGGTGGATTTTTAGGTGTCATTGTGTGTGGCGCGTTCTTGTTGATGCTGCCGATTTCAAGTCAATGTGGTGAATGGACCTCCTTTATATCGGCGCTCTTTACTTCAACTTCGGCGGTTTGTGTGACGGGACTTGTGCTTTTTGACACAGCGACCTATTGGTCGAGCTTTGGCCAAGGGGTCATCATCCTCCTCATCCAAATCGGTGGGCTGGGGGTTGTGACAGTTGCAGGGGTCTTTAGCATCATTTCCGGTAAGCGCATTGGGTTGATGCAGCGAAGCACCATGCAAGAAGCAATTTCTGCGCCGAGTATGGGCGGGATTGTACGCCGCATCGGCTTTATCTTTAAAACGACATTACTGGTGGAAATGGTTGGTGCACTGCTTTTGTATCCGACCTTTATGCGCGACTTCGGTGCGCTTGAGGGAATATGGTACTCCATTTTTCATGCAATCTCAGCCTTTTGCAATGCGGGCTTTGATCTGATGGGGGTCAACGAACCGTTTTCCTCTCTCATGGCTTACGGCACCGAGCCGGCGGTGGCGCTTGTGATTGCGATTCTTATCGTCATCGGTGGGATTGGCTTTCTTACCTGGGACGATATTCGTACGAATCTATGGCATTTTCACCGTTATCGCATGCAAAGCAAGGTTATTATTACGGTGACGGCTGCGCTTATTATGGTGCCGACCATTTACTTTATGTGTTTTGAATTTACTGAGGGCACGCTGTGGGAACGCTTTTTGGTGGCAGTTTTCCAATCTGTCAGTCCCCGTACAGCGGGTTTTAATACGACGGATTTGACTGCGATGAGCGAAGCGGGGCAAGCACTGATGATTGTGCTCATGCTTGTGGGTGGTTCTCCGGGCTCTACTGCCGGCGGGATTAAGACCACGACCTTGGCGCTTTTATTGGCAAATGCCTTTGCGGTGTTCCATCACAACGAAAATCCTCATTTCTACAAACGCCGCGTGGGCATCGATATTGTGCAGCAGGCGGCAACCATTCTTATGCTTTATTTGGTGCTGTTTTTTATGGGTGGGTGGCTGATCAGTGTCATGGAAGGGTTGCCGATGCTCTCTTGTCTCTTTGAAACGGCATCTGCCATTGGCACAGTGGGTCTTTCCTTGGGGCTTACACCAAACCTTGGCGTGGCTTCTCAACTTATTTTAATTGTACTGATGTTTTTGGGACGGGTGGGCGGTTTGACCTTGTTGTTTGCCGCTTTCGCAAAGGGGCGCGTCATCAACGGGCGCTATCCACAGGAGCATTTAACAGTTGGCTAAGAGTAAAAAAGAAAGTGAGATTTAGATGAAAACGATTTTACTAATTGGTGTCGGTCGTTTCGGTCGTCACATGGCAATGAAATTAAACGAGCTTAACCATCAGGTGATGGCGATTGACCAAAATGAGGAACGCATCAACGCGATACTCCCCTATGTAACAAACGCGCAAATCGGTGACAGCACAGACGAGCATTTTCTTTCTTCTTTGGGCGTGCGCAATTTTGATGTGTGCATGGTAGCAATCGGCGACAATTTCCAAAGCTCTCTTGAAACGGCCTCGCTTCTCAAGGAATTGGGTGCAAAAATGGTTGTTGCCCGCGCTTCTCAGGACGTGCAGGCAAAGTTTCTTCTGCGTAACGGGGCCGATGAGGTCGTCTATCCCGAAAAGCAAATGGCGATTTGGAGTGCGATTCGCTATAGCTCCGACCATATCGCAGACTATATTTCCTTAGGGGATGATCATGTGATTTTGGAAATCGAAGTGCCCGCGCGTTGGTGCGGAAAGAGCATCGGTCAGCTCGATATTCGCAAGCATCACAACGTGAACATTCTTGCAATCAAGGAAAACGGTCATTTTTCAATGATGATGATTACTCCGGATACCATTTTACCGGCAAATGGCACGCTTTTGGTGCTAGGCACTTATTATGATATTCAAAAATGCTTCCATATATAAGCGCGAAGAAAGAAGGGATTCGTATGGAAAGCGTAGCACTTATTGGTGGCCTTGTAGTGATGCTTCTGGGGATGTATTTTGTATTTTTTCACATGAAAGACGATTTGGATGCTTATCAAGCGGAGGAAAGGGACGACACTATTTTCGGATTGGAAACTTTTCGGGTAGCAATTTCTAATGTGCGTTTGGTGCCATTGGTGCTGAAAATATTGGCGCAGGAACGTGAAAACCATCCTAATATTCAATATGTGCTGACAGTGGGCGAGGAGGAGTCGCTCATGGAATCCATCCAAAATGATCAAAACGAGGTCATTGTGGTATCATCCACCGTAGCATGGATGCCTAATATGACAGTGCGGGATGTGGCGGTGAAGCCTTTACCGATTCTTTTGGATGAAGGTCATATTGCACTAAAACCTTCCGATATGACCGAACAATCACAAAAAATCATTTGTCGAAATTCTCCTTCGTTATTGGTTGATGAGTTCGTCCAAGCATTTTGCGCTTGTAGCGTGTAAATGTGCTATAATACAGGCATTTAAGAAAATGAACAAAGGTCGGTGCAACAGATGGCAGAGCGTGGATGTTTAACAATATTTACAGGTTATTACAGCGGATGTGGCAAAACGACTGCGATGCTTGAAGCAGCCAAGGCTGCCCACGATCGTGGTGTTGATGTGGCAATTGGCCTTTTGGAGGAGATGCCGATACAGGCGAAAATGTTTGACGTTTTGCCGGTGCTTGAAGTACAGGAGGACGGGCAAACAATTGCTGAAATTGACATTGAGGCTTGTTTGATACGACGGCCGACGCTGATTTTGATTGATACCCTTTCCCATCTTAACGTGGAAGGCGCGCGCCATCGCAAACGTTATCAGGATGTAGAAGAACTTTTGCAAGCGGGAATTGATGTTTACACCACCTTAGACATTCAACACATCGAAAGTTTACAGGAAGCGGTGGTGGCACTTTGTGGCCAAGCGGAAAAGGAACGTATTCCCGACAGTATCTTTGATCGCGCCGATAGGGTGCAACTGATTGACTGCGACCCACGCATGCTTGCCGAACGCTTAGCCGTGCGGGGGGAAACAGCGGACCTCGAGATACTTTACGGCTTACGAGAATTGGCGCTGCGCCGCGCTGCCGATCGTGCCGCCCTTTATTGCAAGCAAAAAACTCAAAAGTGGGCGGGGGATCGCCACGAGCACATTCTCGTGTGCCTATCTCCGGCGCCGTCTAATGAGCGCATCATTCGCATGGCAGCGCGCATGGCAAATGCCTTTCAGTGCGATTTTACAGCACTTTATGTCGAAACAAAACATGATGGTCGTATGAGCAGTGTTGATAAGGAGGCGCTTGTACAACATTGCAGATTGGCAGAACAACTCGGTGCCACTGTGGAAACGACCTATGGCGATGATGTGGCTTATCAGATTGCTGAGTTTGTGCGACTGTGCGGTGTCACAAAGATTGTGATGGGGCGTAGTGGCGTATCGCGTCATGGATATTTTCTGCGTGCTTCGCTTACAGAACGCTTGCTCACCCTTGTGTCGGAATTGGATATTCATATCATTCCGGATAACAGCATCAATCGCTCCTATAACAAGCGTCATTGGGAGCCTTTTAATGCACCGGTGCTTTCTTTGATGGATTTGCTCAAGAGTGTGGGCATTTTGATTGCGGCAACCCTCATTGGACTCTTGTTTTATCACTGGGGATTTACGGAGGCAAACATCATTACCCTCTATATCGTAGGGGGAATGCTCATTTCTGTGGTAACAAAAAGCCCGCTTTGCAGTTTGATTGTTTCTATTGTCAGTGTGCTCACCTTTAACTTTTTCTTCACTGTGCCACGTTTTTCTCTAAAGGCGTATGAAAGTGGCTATCCCGTGACCTTTTTGATTATGTTTCTGGCCTCACTTTTAACGGGCTCCCTTGCGACTCGACTCAAATTTCATGCGACCCATTCTGCACGTGTGGCATGGCGCACAAAAATGCTATTTGAAACCAATCAACATTTGCAAAAAGCGCATAATCAAGCGGACATTTTAGCAATCAGTGCACAGCAGTTGCACAAGATTCTTGCGCGCGACATTATTGTTTATGCTGCTACCGAAGATGGACTGCATGAAGCACAGCTGTTGTTGAACCATACGACCGCTGATGCGTCCTGTTACCGTAACAAGAGTGAGCAGGCGGTGGCAAAATGGACGTTTATCAATAACAAACGAGCCGGCGCCGGTACCGATACCCTCTCCGATGCACGTTGCACTTACCTTGCGATTCGTAGTGGCAACGAAGTCTACGGTGTGGTTGGTGTGGCAGTTGCAGATCAGCCTTTAGATCCGCATGAAAGTGACATTTTGCTTTCTATTCTCGGAGAATGTGCGCTTGCCTTGGAAAACGAGAAAAACCTAGAGGAAAAGGAAGCGGCAGCGGTGCTTGCCAAAAACGAGCAGCTGCGTGCCAATCTCTTGCGCTCGATTTCTCACGATTTACGCACGCCACTTACCGCTATTTCCGGTAATGCCAGCAATTTGCTTAGCAACGGCGAGGCATTTGACTGTGATACAAAAAAACGCATGGTTACCGATATTTATGACGATGCTGTGTGGCTGATCAATTTGGTAGAAAATCTGCTCTCGGTGAGTCGCCTTGAAGAAGGGCGGATGAATTTGCACCTTTCTGCCGAATTGATAGATGAGGTAGTGGCAGAGGCGCTGCGCCACATCAACCGCAAGAGTGTGGATTATCACATTCATGTGCAGGAAAACGATGAATTTTTGTTGGCGCAGATGGATGCAAAATTGATTGTACAGGTCATTATCAATATTGTAGATAATGCCATCAAATACACTCCGCCTGGCTCGACCATTGATATTTCATGGCAGCAGCACGGTGCGATGCTCGAGTGTGCCATTGCCGACAACGGTCCCGGTATTCCGGATTGTGCCAAGCCTCGCATTTTTGACATGTTTTACAGTGCCACGAACGAAATTGTCGACAGCCGCCGTAGTATGGGCTTAGGACTCGCCCTTTGCAAATCGATTATTAACGCTCACGGTGGTGAACTCACTGTCAGTGATAACGTGCCACATGGCGCAATCTTTACATTTTCTGTACCAGCCTGGGAGGTAGAAATCCATGAATAAACTTTTAATTCTCGTGGTGGAGGATGACACCTCTATTCGCAATCTCATCACCACCACCCTCAAAGCACATGATTATCGCCAGCTGAGCGCGCCTAACGGTGAAAGTGCCATTCTTGAAGCGTCCTCACACAATCCGGACATTATCCTGCTCGATTTGGGGCTTCCGGACCTTGACGGCATCGAGGTCATTCGCCGTATTCGCTCATGGTCGAATGTGCCGATTATCGTTATTAGCGCCCGCGCCGAAGACACCGACAAAATCGATGCCCTTGATGCCGGTGCCGATGACTATATCACCAAGCCTTTCTCCGTAGAAGAATTGCTTGCGCGTTTGCGCGTGACACAACGCCACCTCACTGCCTTGCAGGGAGGTGGTGGTGTCAATGATGCTGTCTTTACCAACGGCAAGCTTAAGGTTGACTATGCAGCCGGTTGTGCTTTTATGGACGGTGAGGAACTGCACCTCACCCCGAGTGAATACAAGCTGCTTTGCTTGCTTTGTAAAAACGTTGGCAAGGTACTCACTCATCGCTTTATCACCCAAGAAATTTGGGGGCGCAGTTGGGACAATGATGTGGCGTCATTGCGTGTTTTCATGGCAACGTTACGGAAAAAACTTGAAAACCACCCTGGTGCCCCTCAATATATCCAAACCCATATCGGTGTGGGGTATCGTATGATGAGAGTGGATGAATAGAAACTAAAAAACGGGCAGAAAAATATTAAGTCCCATCATTGAGGTGCAGACCTTCATAGGACCGTCACATTGTTTTCATTTTTTCCCGACACATCTATGAAGTTACTATGATATACTGACGGTGTCAGTTGAGGTTGTCGTTTTTCTCCTTTTTTTCAGCAGCCTCAAGCTGGATGATAGACTATTGTAGGTCATTCCGTTGCGGTTTTCCCTTTTTTCCGGAGCGGTTGACACCTCAAGCCACAGAAAAAAGCAGCAGCCAGGGTCGCTTCGGCTGCTGTTTTTTTGTGTGAGGTCTTGAGATTTTTCTTGGTAATATCCACATATTATCCTAACATTTGCAGTGGGATTTGGTGGTACAATAATATCATCAGTTGAGGCCGTTCCCCCAAAGCGGCAACTCGGACTGACTCCCCTTTTTTCACGTGTGCATTTTATGAAAAATCGAAAACCTCGGTGGCTCCCTCACCGAGGTTTTTCCTTTTATGTGGGGAGATGATGGTTCCTCATTTATTTATGAAATCCCTCGCCGCTGCATCGGTGAGGGATTTTTTAAGCCGATGGTTTATAAAAAGTTTAACTCTTGTTTAGACCTCATTTATTGCTATTTTCCTAGAGGAGGACTATACTATAAATAATTAAAAAACCTTGATTGGTGAGGTTATGTGTGTGATTGATATTTAGTGAAGGAGTGACAGATCATGAAAAAATTTGGTATTGCATTGGCATTTGTGGCGCTGGCAGCAGCGATTGGTATAGGTGCAGGTTTTTATTTTACCCACAACAACGGCAGCGGTGGCACAGGCGGTGCTATTACCGCTGAAGAGGCAGAAAGCATTGCGTTGAAAGATGCAGGTGTTACCGCCCAAGAGGCGACTGGGATGCGTAGCCATAGCGATCGAGATGACGGGCACAACTATATTGATGTGCAATTTGCGGTAAAGGACAATCAAGGGACCACCCTTTATGAATATGATATTGACGCAAAGAGTGGCACCGTTATTTCCAAGGAAAAGGAACAAAAGACCGGTGCTGCGGCACAACAAAATACAAACACCACCACTCAAACTCCTAATCAACAAGCTGCCGGTGAAATCACCGCCGATGAGGCCAAGCAAATTGCTTTGCAACATGCGGGGGTGAATGAAGCCGACACCCTCTATGTGGATGTGGAATATGACCACGAACACAATGTCAATGAATGGAATGTGGATTTTGAAACCGCTACCACCGAATACGATTATGACATCAGTGCGGTAGACGGAAGTATTTTGAAATCTTCCAATGAACCACGTGGCTAAAAAATGATGATCGCCGAGGATGATTCTTCGGCGTTTTTTTGTGGCGATGTGGCAGGCAATGAGGGTTCTTTCTATAAAATGCGAACGTAAAAAATCCCCGAGAGCGTTGAGTGCTTCGGGGATTTTTTCGTTGTGCGTTATTGTGCGTTTAAAAAGGTTTCGTCATAGCGTGAGAGCACGGCTGCCAGTTGGGCGCGATTGGCGGTGGCGCTGCAAAAAGTGTGGTCGGTCAAAGTGTGATTCAAAAGACCACCAACGTCAAAAGGCTGAGCTATTATTTTTTTTTTAGGATGCTTTCTTTAGCGTAAGAGGAACGGTAAATGTTTCTTCTTGCCCGTTCGTGCGTGTCACAGTAATCTCGCAATAGAATTGATTGCGAAGATCGTCGCCGCTCATAAGCTTTGTCCCAAAGAGCGTCGGGCTTCCGCTTGCGGTGCCCACATGACAAGAGACACTCACCGTATCTCCTGAGGCGTTCTCATGGGCATGGCTCAAAAGCGTCATGCGTTCTTCCTTATCTACAATATAAAGGGAAGCGCTAAGCGCCGTGATGTCACTAAAGCGCGAAGAATCCTTTGCAGTAAGCATGCCACCTTCAATGGTTTCCTTTTCATTACACGCAGTACCCGTGTTAATCGTTACACGACCATCTGTAAGAACAAAGTCTTCGCTCTCCCCGCTAAAGGTATAGATTATCGGTGTCTTGCAAACAGTTGGCCCATCGCTACTACTGGATGAAGCAGCGTGACCACAGCCTGAAAGCACCACTAAGAGAATCAGTAAAAGATGAAGTTTTTTCATAGTATCCACTCCTCGGATGAGATGCTTTTTTATTATTCCTTCTGAACCCCTTTCGATAGTACAACAAGTTATTTGTATTATAATTGAAACGGCGCAAAGCTGTCTATATAAAGGAAAAACACGTTTCAGCGCATCGTCATACGTAAAAAAACACCACCCACTCAACGTCCGAAAAGACGAAGAGTGGGTGGTGTAATTTTTGCTAAGAACGCTCGTTATTCTGCCATATTGGTGCAGAAACGTGTCAAAATGGCAGCGACCTGCGCGCGAGTGGCAGTGCCTTGCGGGCTCAAGGTATCTACAGTCGTACCACTGATGATGCCCTCTTCAACCGCCCAAGCAAAGGCATCTTTTGCAAAGTCGCTAACTGCCGCGGCATCCTTGTAATCGCTCAAAGAGTGGGTGCTATTAGGTTTATCAGCATAGCGCCAGAGCATCGTTACCAACTGTTCACGGGTGAGACTATCCATCATATTGTTGCCGTCGGAGATGCCGTTTTCCATCGCCCATTCACGGCCCTTTTCATACCACACATCGCCGCCGGAGAGATCGGCCCCATCCAAACGTGCCAATACGGTCACAATCATCGCACGAGTCATGGCCATATTTGGAGAGAAGGTGGTATCGCTGGTACCGCCGAAGAGGCCACGACTGGTGGCAAAATCAATGGTTTCTGCAGCCCAGAAGCTATCCGCGACGTCTGCAAAATCCTTGCTGTTGTCAACGAGTTTAATCGTATCGCCATCAGCGAGGGTCACAATCACGCCGTTTTCACTTTGAATGGTGGTTTTAATGATTTCCTCCGTCCCATCTTCCTTTACAAGAATAGCCACAGTGCCTGCCGTGACATCCTTTACAGGCACTTCGACCTTTGTACGTTGATCGCTTGGTAAATCAACAGTGACAGTCGGTGCCTTGTCGGCATCCTTGGTGACAATTGCCTCAGGCATTGGCAACGGAATCGCATTGCCCTTGGCATCGTCGATCACATCACTAGGAAGCGTGACAGTGGTATCAACATCACCATCCTTGCTCACAGTGGTGGTAGAAGAAGAACCGTCGGCTTTGGTGATATCCGTGGTAGAAGACCCGTCGGTTTTTTCAACGGTTTCGGTTTTGTTGCCATCTTTGTCGGTCAATGTGGTGGTCACAGTGCCATCCTTTTTGGTATCGACCACTTCCTTGGAACCGTCCGGATACTTGGTGGTTTCAGTTTTAGAGCCGTTTGGTCGGGTCACCGTGGTGGTGGTAGAACCATCAGGGTTCACAGTGGTTTCAGTCTTATTGCCGGAAGAAGAACCGCCACCGGTGGAAGGCGTATACACATTCCCGTTGCTATCCACTGCCAAGCCCGGTGCGAGGTGATCGGTGATATCAACAGCGCCTTCAGGCAAGGTGCCGGTGGCAAACTTGCCGCCGGAAATGGTCACGTCCGGTGCCGCAATTTCACTGCCGGTTGTCACATATTGGAACTGACCGCCCTTAATATCAACGGCAGGGTCCAGTTGTGTCCCGTTAGAGCCGTTTTCGATTTTAACGGAATTGTTTTCACCGATGGTTGCATTGTTGATGGTAAGGTTGGCAGCGCCGCTCTTGCTGTCTACATTGATGCCACCCCACGCGTTGTCGGAGGTGGTAAGGCCGTTCACGTTTGCTTGCGCACCGTTTACCACCATACCGTAGCCGTTGCCGTTCTTAATGGTCACATTTTCAACAGTTACAGCGGTATCGTCACCGTAAACATTCAAGCCGTGCTTGGTATTGGTATCGCCGGCCTTGCCGTCAATGGTCAGATTGCGTACGGTCACCTTGGCACCGTCTACAATATTGACCATGCTAGGCCCCTTGCCTTCGTGTACAGTCACATTGCGTGCGCTCAAAGTCTTGCCGTTGCCGTCAAAGGTGATGTCTTTGTCGAGGGTCAAGAGCCCTTCGTTGTTGCCCTTGCCGGTACCGTCTAATGAAATGTGATCGGTGAGGGTCACGGTATCGCCGTCTTGGATGCCCCAGTTGCCTTCGGCACCGTTTAACATGGCATTCAATGCGGTTTCACTACCGAGCATGAATTGTATGCTTCCATCTTCAAGATAGGTGTAAGTATAGTTTGCTGGATCATCGCCCGCTTCTGCACCTACCTTGGCGTACATCCAACCGTGGATGGCAGGGACACCGGCAGGCCAGATGACTTGTTTTGATGGGACGTCATAGGCTAAGTAGCAATGATTGCCTAAATTAAAGGTGTTGTTCTTCAAATCCAAATTGCCTTCAGCGGTATCGCCTTTAATTTGGAAATACGGATAATTTCCTTCAAGGGTAAGGTTAAAGGTATTGCCGGTGATTTCTGTAGGTAACTTTTGGAAGTAGAAGCAGCCGGCATCAGTAAAGATGTTATCCTTGATAACAAAGTTGTTTTTTTCTGCTGTACCGGTAGTAATAGCGGTGCAGGTATCATAGGCGCCGCTTTCAGGCCCTTTTTGGATTTCGCCGAAGTAATTTTTGAAGGTATTTCCAATGATGTTCACATTACCGTTGATGCTAGGCAGCATGGTGCGGAAGGTGCCATCAAAGGTGCTGTTTTGAAGGTTAATGGTCCCGCCGTTTTGGGTATTAAAATAAAGACCGTAAGACCATTCGGTAACGCTTCTCCCGTTATTGAGGGTATGGGAGATGGTATTTCTTTGGTCAGAAGCAGTGATTGGAACGGAAGGGTAGAGCACTGTGCAGCCCAAAAGGTTAATGTTAACGTCTTGACTCTTACTACCAATTGTAAGGATTTCCTTCTTCTCAACATTGGTAAAGGTGGTGTTGCGCACGGTCCCGTTTTGTAAGTAAAACGTCCCCGTGATGGTATGGCCTTGGCCATCGATGGTTACAGGTTTGTCAATCGTCAGAGCGGTGTTTAATGTGATATTGTCTGTTAAGGTGATTTGTGCATTTTCAGTTTGAACGGCTGCTGCAAGCCCAGCAGCATCACTCACCTCAGTGGTAGTAGCATCATTTGGTGTCCCTTCACCATCTGCTGGTGCATTCTCGTTGGTAGGGGGCACAGGGGTGAGATCAGTCGCAAATGCCGGTGGCGCCATTGTGAGCATCATCGATGTCACTAAGAGCGCCGACAATAGCTTTCTTTTCATAATTATTCCTCCTTAAAAATAGTGCGATTACTCATAGTGTACCATGGTTGATGATAAGGGAAAAGAAACACATTAAAGGATCATCACATGATACCGTCCAAAAGAACCTGCGTTAAAAATAGACATTATATAGAAGGAAAATGAAACTACCAAAAAAAGAATAAAAAAACGCAAAAAAGGTGTTGACTTCTCTGATGGAGGTGCGTATAATAATCAATCGTTGGCGCTACGCCGACAGCCACTCACGAAGGCGAGTGATACACTGCTTCAAAAGTTTTTTAAAAAACTTTGAAAAAAGTGTTGACACGAAACCTTGCCGGTGGTATTATAAATGAGTTGTCGCCGAGAGGCGGCGGGTGTTCTTTGAAAATTAAACAGCCAAGCGAAATAAATCCAGTGCTTTAAATTTAAA
>USCP01000007.1 GCA_900553245.1 uncultured Peptococcaceae bacterium | reverse complement strand
CATGTTTTCGGCTCGGCCGAAATTAGGGTTTCTATACAGTCTGACGTCTCTCACCTCAGTGAGAGACGTTTTTCTATTCGTCAATATAGTGCAAGATGACACGACGGCTTTCCTCGGTGGTGCGATAGTACACCACCAATTCTTCGTTCGTATCCAAGGTCACCCCATCCTCAACGAGAAGACCGTTTTTTTCGGCCGTCATCAACGTGCAAACCACAGCAGACTTTCGCAGTCCGCGCATTTTTCCGTAGCTTGGCGTGAGTGCAGCAATCACGTCATCGGCGGAGGCACGCTCATGCATCGTAAAATACTTGAGAATAGCAAAGTTAAGCGGCATCATGCTTATCACCTCGTTTCAATAGGGTGCGTGGGTCCACAGCGATAATGAAGATACCCAGCACCATCACCACCGCAGACACCCAACCGATGAGCGGAATATCCCAGCCGCTCTGACCAAACCCAAGGCCTAAGATCAGCCAACAGAAGAGTGGGCCCCAAAAGGCATAGGTGGCATTGCAGGCCATCCCAAGGGCAGCGCCACACATGCTGTTGCCCTTGTACCAAAGGCTATAAGCAAACATTGCAAAAAATCCACTCAATGCAAAGGCCCAAAGAGAGGTACCGTCGCTCAAGGCCTGTCCAAAGAAACGCCATGCCAATGTTACCCCTTCTCCCGATAAAATCGAAAGTAGCGGGAGTACCACTAGGAGATTTGAGAGCACGCCTACAAACTGACGCAGCGTAATGCCGATTTGATAATCCAACATGGCGGTACTATAACCGGCCACGCATCCTTCAAGGCCCCAAATAAACGCAGCCACAAAGGCCATCACAATGCCAACCACCATGTCGTCTGATGCGCCTGCCCCTAAACTGTTGCCTGCAATCATCACGCTGGCACCAAAGCATACCACAATTCCAAGAATGGTGCGGGCACCTAAGGGTTGCTTATAAAAGAGTCTTGCCAAAATGGCACCGATGGCAGGACAAAGCCCGGTAATCGGAATCACAATGGAACCGGCCTTTTGCAGTGCAATCACATACGCGGTTCCTGCCAAGGGACCACTCAAAAGCCCCAAAAGCATGAGATTGCGCGCCGGTTTTGTGCTAAGGCTGCGCAAGCAATCTCTGAGTTTGCCCTGTAATGCCGCCAGACCGACACTGGAAAGCGCACTGAAAAAATACATCGTGGTGCTTCCCAAAGCCCCGATAATATAGGTCACCGTAAATACGGAAAGGACGTCTGTTGTCCAACCGGCCCATACGCCACGACCCATCCCAAGGTTTAAAAAGGCGGTAAACAACCCATAACATACCCCCGAGATGATGGCAACGGCAATCCCATTTCTATAGAATTGCTTGTCCAATGCCCGCTTCATCTGCAAGGCCTTTTTGTTGTGGTCACTCATGGCAATTTGCTCCTTTACTTAATAACTGATTTTTCCATTATATATTTAAAAGAAGCAGACCTCAATAATAGATCTGCTTCTTTTTTGGCAATATTAAATGGTTGTTTTAAAAGGGGAGTATTAGAATTCTTCGCTGAAGATTTGGTAAACAGGAGCCCCTTCGCATTGTGCTGGGAAGCGAACACCCAAGAGTGCTGCGATGGTAGGGGTCACGTCTACTTGACGGATAGTACGAGGGGTCTTGAAGTCTTCCTTCACACCAGACCCTGCTGCAATGAAAAGTGGGGATACAGAGGAGTTGAAATACCCTTCAGAGGTGGACAAGCTGTCACCGTGGAGACGGTTGAAGCCTTCTTCGATAGAGAAGAAGATGTCACCACATTCTGGGCCGTTGACACCAATTAATACGCCATCCTTGTTGCGCAAGCAGATGCCGATGACGCGTCTGCCAGTCGCTGGATCACGGTAGTTGTAGAGGTCGTTGATGATTTGTTCTTCAAGGGCATACTTGTCAGCTGGGTCTACAATGCCGTATTTGTCGCGGCCCTTGAGGTTGATGTAGATATAGTTGGAACGGATTTGTACAGCGCGGGTCTTTTCCCAGTCAACGTCGCCGGTGCTGTTGCCGTTTTCGTCCTTTTTCATCACGGTGTAACCGAGTTGTTCCATGATAGGAACGTTCAAACCACCGTATTCACCAATCAATGGTGGCACTTCTTCCCCAACGATGAGGCCGTGGTCACTGACAATGAGAACGGTCCAGTCTTCATCAAGGAAGTGCAAGAAACGACCGAGGTAATCGTCGGTTTGACGATATACGTCTACGATGCAATCTTGATATTCTTTTTCGTTGGTGTGCTTCCATGGTTCGAGGGTTTTACCCAAGTGCCAAAGTTGGTGCCCTGCGCAGTCAACGTTGTGCAAGTGGCTGAACATTACTTCATAGCCACCGGTTTCTGCCAAGTAGTTCAAGCAGTCTGCTTGCCATTCGCAGTAGTTATCCCAAGATGGAATGAATACGTCACGAACGAGGTCAGCTTCTTCCCCACCGATGAGAGATACCGGAGGAACAGGACCAACATTTTTCACGATATCTTGGTAAAGTTCTTTGGTGTGCCAAAGCATGTCATTAGTGGTATCCAATGCGTTGGAAATCCACATGCGAACCATGGTCCCCTTTGGATCCAATTCAAGAATCTTGTAGGAACGGCATGCTGGCTTGGTGTCTTCTTTCTTGGTAACATCGTCAATAGCGGTAACGATTTTGCCGTTAGGAACAACAACGATTGGTTCAGTCGCCTTTTTATTCTTATATACAGCTACGCTATCATATTCGCCTGCTTCGTTCTTGAGCAAAAGTGCAGGACGACGGGTAAAGCCGCTAGAAGTTAAGATGGTGAATTCCAATGCGCCTTCCGGAGCGTTTGCCCAGCCTTCAGCTGGCTTCAATGGGGAGTTTACGATGTCATAAGCAACCTTTGCACCGATCATCATTTCGGTATCATCAAGGCTCATGATAGGAGTGCGGATTTCGCCACCCTTACGTGCTTCATCACCCCACCAGAGTTCCATCATTTCATCGTCGTTGTCACCAACAACCATGTCATCGATGTCGGTCATGATGCAGCCAACGCCGGCTGGGTTTTCAACACGTGGTGCATAGTCTACTTTTTCAATTTCTGGGGTTGCAACAATGATTTTTTCCCAGTCCATTTGTGCCACACCCATGTTTACAGAACCAGGTTGGGTCCCGTCAACAACGTGCAAAAGTGGGCTGTCAGAGGATGGTGGCCAAGAAGAACCAGGCCAGTGCCATACTAAGGTCTTCTTACCAGCTTCAGTGGTAACATTCCACATTTGTTCTGCTTCACAGTTGCGAGAGTCCATGTTGTAAACAACTGCATCCAAGCTTTCAGGAGATTGACGCCAGTAGCAGGTAATCCCGTGGGTCCCAGGATAAGCACCGGTAGCAAGGGTGGTCCAGCATGGAGGGGTAATGGTTGGAATAGCCCCTAAGAGGTGTAAGTCTTCGCGTGCAGAGCCACGATTAACAAATTTTTCCAAGTTAGGCATTTTGCCTTCATCCATGAGATGCTTGGTAATGCGGGCATCCATCCCGTCAATACCGACAACCATCAATTTTTTAGTCATTGCTTGTCTAGCCATGAGTAAATTCTCCTTCTCTATTAAATCTTTATTTTATCCCCAATTGATGCGCGCTCAGCGCATCAATTGAGAAATATGATACATTGTTATTCTCCTTAGAGAACACCTACAAAGTGCCACCAAGGAATCATGATTGCTGCCAGTACAACCGTTGCGGCAATCATCTTGAAGCCTAAAATCTTCATAAAGTCCACCAGCTTAATAAGCCCGAAGGAATAGAAGATCATGTAAGTCAAATATTCGTAAGGAAGCAATACTTGGTCTGCCCCTAAGAACATGCTGTACATCGCCCCAACCGGATTCATACCAAGGCCGGCTGCAATTTGAGCAATTGGTTCGGAGAACCCTGCCAAAATAGCAAGTGGGGTTAAAAGGAAGTTCAAAAGCACAACCACTGCATATACTGCAATCAATACAACGTTAGAGCTCATGTCGCTCAACACCGGTACCAATAAGTCTGCCACCAATTCGCCAATGCCCAGATAGCTGGATACATTACCGATCGACAAGCAGGCGATACAGAAGAATACCATGCTCCAGTCAACGCCCTTAACGTCCTCTTCGGTCGCAATCTTAATCCCAGGGAAGAACATCAACCAAGGTAATACGATGAAGCCCCAGTCAAGTGCAATGCCATGAAGGTTGCCGGTCATCATAAATACAATCAAACCAACAGTCAAAATCGCACCGATTTTTTCATTGCGTTGCATTTTGCCAAGTTTTGCATACTCTTCCTTGAAGTATTCTACGCCAGGCAATTTTTTCTTTGGCTTGAAAATCTTTGGCAATACAAAGATGAATACCAAGCAGAAGAGCAAATATGGAACGTTTTGCCAGATGAATTCCAACCAAGTCGCACCGTAAGGTTCTGCGCCTTCGGGAAGGGTCTTATTGGCTGCATTCCAAAGAAGATTCATAAAATATGGGGAATAGATGAACATGCAGGATGCCCCAGCGGAAAGCCCACCGACCAACATGATAATAGCTGAGTCAATGGATTTGCCAAGGTCAAAGCCCATGCAAAGCCCGAAAGTAAAGGCTGCCATCATTACCCATGCATTCCCACCGGTAACGGTATTTAAGATACACCCTACGATGAAAACACTGTACAATAATCCATAATAACTACCGCGAACCTTAATGAAGCACCAGTACGCCATGCGCTTCAAAAGACCGACACGGTTTAATACCATCGCAATCATATAACCGCCGACAACAACCAATGGCATGGTTTGCAACCATGCAGAGTATGCCACATCCATTGGTACCAATCCGGCAACCATATAACCAATCGGGAACAACATCGACACTGCCATCAAATGAACCTGTTCAAATGCCACCAACAAAATCCCGCCAACAGTGACAACCAGGAACATCTTTACTTCATAAGTATACACATCCGTTTCCGGAATGAGGAATAAGATGAGCGGAACCGCAATGGTAATCAGCCATTTGATCAGCGCTCCCTTATCTACTTTCATTGCTTGAGTTGACACAATCTCTCACCTCTATTATTTCGGAAATTTCAAACCATTCATCAGAATTCTTATGAATCTTTAACTCGACTTTATTATAGTCATAATCTTACTTTATAAGAATTAGCAAATCAGAATACGGGATATATAAAAACCTTTTTGGAAATCTATTTTCATGCTATACTAAGTCTAATCTTATCCATTAACAGGAGTGGTCATCATGAAATTTGAACAATTGCGCTATTTTCAAGAAGCCTGCAAATACGGTTCTATTTCTGTAGCAGCCGAACACAATTATATCTCGCAGCCCTCCTTTAGTGCTGCCATCACAAAACTAGAAAAAGAACTCGGTGTAACCCTCTTAAACCGTAACAGCCGAGGCGTCACCCCGACCACAGCCGGTAAAGCCATTCTCGAAAAAATTCAAGGCATCTTTGAGCTTGTTGATGACATCCACGGCATCGCCTACTCTCACTCCGGCAGCGGTGTGGTACAACTGGCGACCATCCCTTGCCTTTGCGACCGGATTCTTCCTTTAGCAGTGAAAGCAGCCAACTCCCAAAAACTTCCAATCCATGTTTCTATTCATTGCGCCGAAAGCAATGAAATCTACCACAACGTACTCTCAGGCATTTCGTCGTTGGGCATCATCTTCTCTTCCGATGAAGTGCAAAGCCCGGAAATCATCTTCACGCCCCTCTTTGATGACGAATACGTACTCTATGTCGGTCCCTATTCCCCTTATTGGGACGCCGATTCCATCACCATCGAAGAAGCCATGCAACAGCCTTACATTGCCTATCGTCAGGAATTTCTCAAAAACAACGGTGGCGTCACCGATATTTTCAAGGGCATGCGACCAAACATCGCCCTTCGTACCGATGAGCTCGAGTCTATCAAGAAAATGATTACCGAAGACAACTACGTGGCCTTTTACCATCGTTTCATGACCGCCGACGACGTCTATATCAAGGCCGGACTGATTCGCGCCCTTCCAATTTCAAACTTTGACGCAAAAACCCATATCGGTACCATCGAAAGCACCCGCTACAAGCCTTCCGCTGCCGATCGTGCCTTTTTAGATATTCTTAAAACCGCCGTTCAGGATACCCTCAATTCCATGGAATAAAAAATTCCCTTCGCACAGCCCGCGCTGTACGAAGGGAATTTTTTATTTTTCTCAATGAGACAGCATAACAATGCCATTTAGCACCATGACACCACAAATAATGCGACGCATAGTAAGGGCATTCATGTGACTGACAAGACTTTTTGCAATCAGGAGTCCTGCAGCCATAAAGACAAGACCTACAGCAGCATAGCCGAAAAGCTCAACACCCATCATGCCGTTTAAGCTCCGCAAAATAACATCAATGCTTGCAACAATAACCCCCAGCCCTTGAACGGTACCGAGGTATTCTTCCTTGCTATGGGTGGCTTCAAGGAAAAAGGCCGCCATCAGTGGTCCGCCGACGCCGAAGCTCCCCATAATCAAACCACTCAATGCTGCTAAGACCGCCATCGAAGAAAAGTTGGCCTTTACGTGAATCACCTTTTGTCCCCACAAAAGATAGATTGCCATGGAAATAAACATGATACCCATTAAGGTGTACCAAATCGGAGAATCACCGACTTTCTTCAGAACAAGTATGCTCAAAAATTCCATACCAATAAATACACACAACCATCGCGGAATCCATTTCCAATCAATGTACTTTCGATAAATAAAAGCATTGGCAGCCGATAGCACCAAGCCCATCATTCCGGCTAAAACCAGCGCCTTTGTATAACCGAAAATATATGGAAAGATCATGAGCACCATCATCCCAAAGGCAAAGCCACTTACGCCCTGAACGATTGCTGCAATAAGAACAATAGTGCAAAATGCAATGATTGTCGACATGGTCATGCATCCCCCTCTTTATTTCTAAACCTTATAGATTTATTGTACCACACAACGCCCCCCTCTTTTGCGGGATTCATCATAAATCAAAAAAAATCAGATTCCCAAGGAATCTGATTTTAATCCGTCGTACCCTTGCCGTAGGCATAGAGTCGATGAAAATATCTCGCAGCTTTTCACCCTGGCAGCAGGTGGGTAAAAAGCAGTCGATGCGTGGAAAATTGGTATTTAGTTGCCTCGGCTTGCACCGATAAAATCCCCGTAAATAGGGGTTGCAAGACCGAATCCGCCGGTAACGGCAAGGATTTGACCGGTGGTAAAAGCACTTTCATCGCTTGCAAAATATACAACTGCTGCAGCGATTTCTTCCGGCGTACCCATACGTCCGGCTGGGGTGCTCTTTAAGAACACATCCTTAAAATCATCGGTCAAAGAATTTTTGACAGCGTCTGTTGCGGTCATCCCAGGTAAAACAGCATTGCAACGAATGCTGTTACGCGCTTCTTGTGCTGCCATCAGCTTGGTTAGATAGTTGATGGCTGCTTTACTGGTCCCGTAAGCAATTTGAGAAATGTCCGGAACAATCCCGCCAACAGAAGAAATATTGATGATGCTCCCGCCTTTTTCCTGCTTGCGCATCTGTTGAATGGCACGCTGGCTGGCTCTGAATACACTGTTAATGTTGATATTGATAATCTCGGTGAAATAATCCACGTCGGTATCAGAGATTTGCATATCTTGGGTTGGATCCGATGTGCCGAAGTTATTGACTAAGACGTCAATACGACCTTCCTTTTCAATGACCTCGTCAATCATGGTATTAAAGCTCTCAGGCTGGGTGGCATCGTTAAAAACGTAGCCTGCAAATTCACCGCGCGCGGTAATTTCATCAATAACGCCTTGAGCACGTTCCGGATTACGCGCCGCAAGATACACACGCGCCCCTTCTGCTGCACAGGCTTTGACAATGGCCAAGCCAATCCCGCGAGTGGATGCAGTAACAACAACAACTTTATCTTTTAATCTCATTTAATAGTTGCCTCCCATAAAAACCGCAGTTATTTCTGCGTTACTATTATTATAGTATGCATAGCAAAGAACGTCAAACTATTCAGAAAAAGGATGCATCGTCCTCTACTAGGCACTACAAAGCCAAAAACGAGCTCCTCTATTTGAGGAACCCGTTATTTGATTCTTTTATTCAAGCTATGTGTTAAATGTAAAGCACCGCTTCTTTGCGTACGCTGCAAACATCCTTGAGGTGTGCTTTGAGTCCTTCATAGTGTTCGGCATCAATGGCACGTGCATTCACCGGACAAACTGCGATGCAACGCATACAAGACATGCATAAAGTCGCGTCGGCATGCTTTAAGTCATCCATAGCAATGGCACCGGTCGGACAGGCTTGTGCACACTTGCCGCAGTTAATACAGTTGTCATCGGCAACAGGTACCATGCCGCCACACTTGTATTCTTTATATGGGCGATTGCCCGGAAGGGTCAATTCGCTGCGAGTAACGCTGATGAGCTTATTGTTGATTTGCGCAGCAAACAAACGAAGTTGCGCGTCGTCGCTTTCATCAGGACGCCCCTTTGCAAAATCGCGCACAATGGAGTGTTCTGCCACAGCTTCGATACCGGCAATCACATGGAAGCCTACTTGTTCGGCAAGATCCGCAGTTTCAACAAGCAAATCGTCATAGGCGCGATTGCCATACACTGCCACCACAACCGCAGAAGTGCCTTCTCCTTGAATCTCTGCCAAACGACGTGCCGCAAGCGGTGGAACACGCCCACAGAAGCAAGGCATGGCAATCACTGCCAAATCACCCATTTCTACTTTTGAAAAATCGGTATTGCGGTCACATAAATCAACCGTTACCACCTGATCCCCCAGTGCTCTCGCCAAAATATCCGCCACGCGGTCGGTACCGCCGGTAGGACTAAATACAATCTTCGTAATGGTCATCATACATCAACTTCCTCTCTTTATTCGCACACCCAAGACATGTGATAGAAGGTATCTTCAGGAATATGAACATCTTTGAGTGGGCGCACCTCGAAACGACCTTTCAAGCCAAGCTGCATCGCTGTCAGATGGAAATGCGCAATGGCAATCCCCAAGTCCATCTGTTTCATGCGTTTTTCTGTATCACTCAAGCTCGCCTTGTGGGTCTCATAAAAATAAAAAACGTTGTCCTTCTTGACGACACGCCAAGGCTGGCCGTTTGCCGCAGACGGTGCCCAGCGAAGCATTTCCAGCGGTACGGCATAATCCCCTGCACCGTCCTCTGTCAGTTGCACTTGAAAACCGTCCTCAGTGAAAATATCACGCCACAGTTCACGCTCATCCGATTTAATGACGCGTCGCATGATTTTTTCGGCACTGCCTTTGCGTGCTGCTTCATAGCCGACCGGTGATACCGCCGCCAGCCATTCACCTTCTTGAACCCCCATGGCTCGCGCAAATTGCGGACGTTTAAAAGAGCCACCCAACCATACTGTGCCAAGCCCGATTGCGGTTGCACCCAAAATCAGACTTTCGAATTGGTAGCCCATAGCAAGCGCCGACAATGGCGTTTGCGGAGCGCTCACCCCCAAAAATGTATGCGCACCGCGTACAATGCCATAGGTCCCCAATTTTTCACCTTTGGCATCGATTTCCTTATCAATAATGTGCAAACGAACCTTCTCACCAAAAGGATTTCCTGCCGTCTCCATCATCAACAATAAAGCAGCGCGATCCTCTTCACACAGCGGTTTGTCAGTATAGGTACGCACACTTCTGCGCGCTTTGATGGTTGCAATAATATCGTTTGATGGCATGGCTCTCTCCAATCATTTTCGTTCAACGTTTAATACTCACCAACGCATAGCTTATCATTTATTGATGTCCACCGTCAATGTCCACCACCTTCTAGGCATTTACACCTCATCGGGCTTAGGTTACAATACCATTGTGACACGAAGGGAGTCTTTTATGAAGAAATTAATTACCACTTTCTGTATTGCGTTATTCGTGCCAACACTTTCTGCGTGCGGCGCTGATGAACCAAGTTACCAAATCGCAGAAGCCGGCAGCTGGACCGATGGAACTTACACCCAAAGTGGCAAGGGCTATCGCGGAAACTTACCTGTCACCGTCACGATTGAAGGGGGCAAGATGACCGATATCGAAGTCGGCAAGAACGATGAAACCCCGGACCGTGGCGGCAAAGCCATCAAAAAAATGCCCGACGCCATGATTGAAGCCCAGAGCTATGATGTTGACGGCATCTCCGGCGCCACTCGCACCTCTGACGGCATAAAGGATGCCGTGGCACGCGCTTTAGAAGACGCATCCAAAGACACAAACAACTAATCTAAAAAACTCAAAGCACAATCCTTCGGGATTGTGCTTTTTTAATATGAACATTATTCACTTTGTCTTTGAATAAGTGAAATATCCTCATCATAAATGCTTTCCGCCCATTCCTCTAGTCGTCCCGCCTCCTCTTTATTGAGCGGCTCTCCGGCACTGATTTCGAGCTCAAGGGCCGACTCTGCCCCTGCAACGCTCACCGCTTCAATACGTTTCAAACGCAATGCATCAATTTGCGGATAGAGAATCTGCGCCTCTTCTGTGAAGGTTTCTACATTCATCTTGTCGTTGCGAAAGCCCAAAATCGCTTCCTTGTTGCTATCGGCATTTTGCACCATGTCATAGGCAACAAAGAGGCTCGGAATAATCACAATCAAGGTGTTTACAACAATCTTATTGCGTAACGCTTTGCGTTGCTCATCATTCAACGTGGTCTTAAATTTCTTTGGTACATTAAGCACCGCAAGAATCAGTGTGGATGCAAATAGGATAAAATAGGCATTCACACAGAATAAATACCCGGCACCAAAGAGAAAACTCCATTGGGCGGTGGCAATCCCATACCCACAGGTACAAAGCGGTGGCATGAGGGCGGTAGCAATGGCGACCCCGGGAATGACATTGGATTTTTCAGTACGGGTAATCCCAATGATCCCTGCCAAGCCCCCACATAGGGCAATGAGCACGTCCCAAATCGTCGGTTGGGTACGCGCCAACAGTTCTGAGGTTGCTGTAGAAATCGGCGAAAGTTTAAAGTAGATGGTTGAGGTCAAGAGGCTCACCGCTACCTGAAAGCCCAAGCCCAAAAAGGACTTGCGAATCAACTGTAAATCTGAACTTGCAATCCCATACGCCGCCGCCTGAATACTCCCCATCAGTGGCGAAATCAACATCGCCCCGATAATGACCGCCGTTGAGTTCATATTGAGCCCAATGGAAGCAATCAAAATGGCAAGCATCAGAATGCCCATATTTGAACCGGTAACCTGACCCCCCTCAATCAATCGGTCACGAATCTCATCATGGTCAGCCGTGTCATCCTTTAAGGAGAACGCATCCTTTAATACTGCTTTAATGGCCAAAATAACTCCTCCTTTTCATTGTTTGACATCAATGGCCCCTGTTATTTGAGTTTTTCCCACTCCGCTTCCTTAAATCCCGGACAAATCACGCCATCGGCAATCAAAAGCGGACGCTTCACAAGCATCCCATCGGTCGCAAGAAGGGCATATTGCTCGTCTTCACTCATGGTAGGAAGTTTGTCCTTTAGATTTTGTTCACGGTAAAGCATGCCACTGGTATTAAAAAAACGCTTGAGGGGCAGCCCACTTTCGCGGTGCCATTGGCGCAATTCTTCTTCGCTGGGATTGGCTTCCACAATATGACGCCCTTCATAAGCAATGCCATTGTCATCGAGCCACTTGAGGGCTTTCTTGCAAGTAGTACATTTCGGATAATACAACACTAACGGTTTCATCATGAAACTCCTTTCTATTCGTCTGCCGCTCCGGCGACAGTGCCATTTAGTATGACACAGTATAGCATGCGCACCCCTCATAAAAAAGGGACAGACCGCGCCTTCTGAGTGGTCTGCGTTAAATAAATATGATACTATGGCTAAGCAATATTTTTAGCACCAAAAAGGAGAGCAGCAGCATGACCGCATCCATTCAAAAACGCTTTTTTCGATATGTCATCCCCAATATTTTCGGGATGATGAGCATTTCCGCCTATTTCCTTGCAGATACCTATTTTATTTCAAAAGGCGTCGGACCGGACGGGCTCACCGCCCTCAATTTGGTACTTCCGATTTATAGCCTTATTCTCGGCGTTGGTAATATGATTGCCATCGGCTCTGCCACTCGCTTTCGCATTCTTCGCGCCGTTGGTGATGAAGAAGCAAATCAATATTTTGGCAATGCACTCTTTTTTGCCATTCTGTGCAGCCTTCCGTTTGTCATTGTCGGCGCCGTCTTTCCTGAAGCCCTGGTGCGGCTGCTCGGTGCCGAAGGCAGTGTCATCACGCCAAGCATCGACTATTCACAGGTCTTTTTGTGGTTCACCCCTTTTTTCATGTGTAATCACATCTGTGCCGCTTTTGTGCGCAACGATGGTGCGCCAACCGTCGCCATGATTGCAACCATTACAAGCAGCATTTTTAATATCGTAATGGATTACATCCTCATGTTTCCCCTTGGCTTGGGCATGACCGGCGCTGCGTTGGCAACCGCCTTCGCACCAATCATCGCTATTACTATCAACCTCTCCCATTTGCTTTCAAAACGCTCCACCGTCCATCTGCGTCATGTGCGTCCCTCTGTCCACCGCTTCATTCACGCCTGCCGTTTGGGCGTGGCAGCCCTTGTCGGCGACTTGGCCTTGGGCATCACCACCTTGGTCTTTAACTTCCTCATCCTCGGCTTGGTTGGAAACATCGGGGTCGCTGCCTACGGCATCATTGCCAACATCGCCTAGGTAGCAGGCGCCATCTTTATCGGACTTTCCCAAGGGGCGCAACCACTCTTTTCCCAATACTATGGCGAGGGCCATTGGCACGCCTTGGCAAAGGTCCAACGCCTCGCCTTTATCACAGGTTTTGTACTGGCCCTTGCCATTACTGCCTTGACCAACTTCTTTGCCGAACCGATCGCCGCCATTTTTAACAGCACCGGCAATGTCGAAATGGGCATCCTTGCTGTACAGGGAATCAAACTCTATTTTCCCGGCTATCTCTTTGCTGCCTTTAACATCACTGCCACCTGCTATTTGGCAGCCACCACCGCTGCCAACTGGGCCACCCTCACCTCCCTTTTGCGCGGTGCCATCATCACCATCCCTTGCGCCTTCCTGCTCTCAACGCTCTTCGGCATGACCGGCGTTTGGTCCACCTTTGCTGCCGCCGAAGCCATCACATTGCTGATTGTGAGCATGGTCATTCGTCGCTGCAACAATCGCTACCGCAAAATGATGGGTGCTGCCTAATGACACAAAAAAGCGTGACTTCAACAGAAGCCACGCTTTCTTTTTTAATCTTTTATCTCAGCGGCCTTTTTGGCATCTTCTTTTTCATAGTGAGCCGTAAGTGCCTCATCGGCTGCTGTCACACGTTCAATCATCCCATCGGGACGGATCTCCTCATACGCAAAATCTGCCACATGGACCTCGCCATCCTTGCGGAGTCCATCGTCATCTTGCGGATACCACAACACGAAATCCATCGCACGAAATGGGATGTCCGCGTCATCAAAGTGATGACGAATATCACACATCACCTGCGCCGCTTCATCGACACTCACCGTCTCCCCCTCCACATAGATGATGAGATGGCCGGCTTTTCTGCCTAAATCCCGAATGTCATAGTCACCGTCAAGAACCAATTCATCCTGCAATAACGCATACGATGGAATATCGGTTTGTGACGACGCCTTTAAGAGTGCGTCTCTTGTAAACTCAAGAGTACCGTAGGCAATATGCAAGGTATACGGAAATGCCTCACTTTCTAAAAGCGTATCACAAAGAGCACGATACGCTTCATCCAAGCGCGCCGCCGTATTATCTCTGCTAGAGACACGCTCAAAGGTATCAAGCCGGAGGGTGCCCCCCTTCGTGATATACAACGTAAATTCTGTATCTCTGCTGGATGGCGATTTCACAAAGGCATGATACTGTCCATCCTTAAAACTGTAACTCACACGTTCAATCTCATAATCCGTGTCGGCATAGGTCTCCGCCAAATGTGCCTTCGCCGTGTTGGTTGCAAGCATTTTCGACACCGGATTGCCGACAAAAGCATCAATCACCCATAAGACACCACCAAAGAGTACCAACGCCAGTAACCATGTGATGAATTTTTTCGTTCCTTGTTTCATCGACCATCACCTCTTCAAGGCGCTAAAAGGCAAACGGTAGCACAGCCTTTCCAAGTAGCCACAACAAGCCGCTCCAACCGCCCATAAGAAATCCCAGCCCCAACATACAGAAAGGCAAGAGATTGATTGCCGTGACCACAAGCTTCACCCACCAAGGAAACGTGCAGACAAGGGTCAACAATACACCGTAAAAGCCACACCAGAGCATATTGAGAATCCCTGTCTCCGGCGCACCCATCATAAATAACACATAGCCACACGGTAGCATGACACTGAGAAGCAAGGCCACCGCTTTCACTGTCGAATGATTTCTGAAGGTACTCATAACAAGTCCTCCTTTGCTTTTCTTTGATTATACCATGAGCATATTTTCTCCAACAACAAAAAAGACAGGCCCCTAGACCTGTCTTTTTATGATATTTAGAGCACCAGCGATGGCGCTGTATACACACGTGCCGCCAATTCTTGATTGAGAAGGTAGAGGCTTTTTGGATCGTTGCCAAAGAGCTTGTATTTTTTCACAAGGCCATCGGCGTTCTTTTCTTCCTCCCCTTGCTCTTTAATGAACCAATCCAAAAATTGCATGGTACGGAAATCTTTTACGCTGTACGCAGCATCATAGAGATTGTGAATCAAACCGGTCACATAACGCTCATGGTCCGCCCCCACTTCCAAAGGATCCAACGGACTATTAAACGGCACCTGTGGCTTTTGAATGGTTTCCAAGGTCACAGACTCGTTGTTATTGTGCATGTACTCAATAAAGAGCATGGCATGGTCGCGTTCCTCTTGAGCTTGAATCTTGTACCAATTGGCAAAACCATCCAAATCTTGGTCCGCAAAATAATTGGAAATATCAAGATAGAGATAGGCGCTGTAAAACTCCTTGTTGATTTGTTCGTTAATGAGTGTCGCCACTTTTTTGTCCATGGTTCATCATCCTTTCATTTACAGTATCCAGCCAATGCAAAAAAGGCAGGAGATGTTCTCCTGCCTTGGGGTTCGTTAAAAATTAGCCAAAGTATCTTTCGAGAAGACCCTTGAATGCTTTGCCGTGACGAGCTTCGTCGCGAGCCATTTCATGAACGGTATCATGAACTGCATCGAGGTTCAATGCTTTAGCGCGCTTAGCGAGGTCGGTCTTACCAGCGGTAGCACCGTTTTCAGCTTCTACACGCATTTCGAGGTTCTTCTTAGTGGAATCGGTTACAACATCACCGAGTAATTCAGCGAACTTGGAAGCGTGTTCTGCTTCTTCCCAAGCAGCCTTTTCCCAGTAGAGGCCGATTTCTGGATAACCTTCACGATGAGCCACGCGAGCCATAGCGAGGTACATACCAACTTCGGTGCATTCGCCAGCGAAGTTTGCTTCGAGGTCAGCACGGATATCAGCTGGAACGTCGCTTGCAATACCTACAACGTGTTCAGCAGCCCAAGACATTTCGCCAGTTTGTTCTACAAACTTTTCAGCAGGTGCACCACATTGTGGGCACTTTTCTGGTGCTGCATCGCCTTCATGAACATAACCACATACGCCACATACCCATTTAGCCATAATAATCAATCTCCTATCTGTTTTTAATCTCTTAGAAATAATCTAAACTTCTATAGTCTCATTATAATCGTTTCTTTTTTTCGCCTCAAGGATTAACTCCTCTTGACAGTGTTAAGTATATAATACATAACCTTCAAAGTCAAGTTAAATTTAATTAAATGAGATATATTGCTACTATAAGCAGTGCTTTATAGATCTTCGTTTTCCCAAACCTCTAAAATCACCGGTACCTCTTTCAATGAAACGATTTCCGCATCCGGTTGCCACTTGGTGTTGTTTTCGTGCCCCCACGGGTTAAACCAAATCGTACGCATTCCCATTTGAATGCCACCACGCATATCCGCATTAAGCCCGTCACCAATCATCACGCATCTCTTCGCATCCACACCACCGAGTTTTTCGAAGCAGGCCTCAAAAAAGTCGGCATTCGGTTTTACACACCCCAGATCGCTCGATATAAAAATGTCATCAAAATACGCTTCAAGACCGCAATTGCGAATACGATTGTGCTGGACCTCGCCCATCCCATTGGTCACAAGACATATACGATACTCTTTACTTAAGTACTCAAGCAGCTCCTTCGCCCCCGGCACAAAAAAACAAGCATCTTCCATCAAATGCTCGTAGGTATCAGAAAGGGCTTGCGCATCGGCACTGTGCCCCAACGCCTCCACCAACAAGGCAAAACGGCGTACCCCGACCTCATCAATTTCAAGCACCCCCTGCTCTAAAAGCAACCACTGTGCCACATTGATGTCCTGATAGCGCGCCACCACCTCCGGCGTTGGCGTAATTCCATGTCGACTCAATGCCTCTCCCAAAATATGGTCCTCAGTGGCGTAAAAATCAAGCAAGGTATTGTCTAAATCTATAAAAATAGTATCAATGGTCATCACACACCCATCCTTTCTAAGTCATTAAAAAGAAAGCGCAGCTCGGCTTTCAATAGTAAAAGTAAGAACTGCGCCAAATATTTAGTTTTTCATCGAAATCAACGGTGCCGCCTCATCCTCATCACGAGGGAATAGGCTAATAATGTTGTTGCGGTCCATATTCACAAGCACAGAGAGCGAAATTGGCAACCCAAACAAGCCAATCACACCAAAGAGCTTCAAGCCCACAAACATACAAATCAATGTCACCAACGGATGGAGGCCAATTTGCTTACCGACAATACGTGGTTCAATAATATTACGCACCACGATAATCACGATATAAAGAATAATCAAGCCCAAGGCGAAGGCCTTATTTCCTAACACCGCAGCAATAATCGCCCACGGAATCAGCACGCCCCCGGTTCCCAGAATCGGCAGAATGTCAAACACCGCTACAATCATCCCTAAAAGCGCCGGATTCGGCACCTGCAAAAGGGCAAAACCAGCAGACAGCTCCACAAAAGTAATAAAGAAAATCAAAGAATAGGATTTCACATATTTACCGATGATGTTCTTTACATAGCTAATAGTGGTTTCTACGGTATCACGCTTGCCCGACGGAATAAAGCGCATGGCTTGCTTTCTCAAATAAGCATAATCCGCCACCATAAAGAACGTCGAAATAATCGTAATCAGGACCTTAATGAAAAGCCCCGGAATCATGGACAGGGTATTGGTTAAAAGCCCAACCCCCTTCATAGAATACTCTGTAATATAAAGACGCATATTTTGCAGCAAATCTACGAAAATCGCGTCGATTTCTTTTGTTAAACTTGGATCGATATTGGCAACAAATTCATTGATTTGAGCATAAATCATCCATAAGGCCGGCACAATATGGCTTTCATAGAGTGCGGGAATCCGTGCAATCATATCACCGATTTTTTGAAAAATCTGCACACCAAAATTCACAACCAAATAGCCACACAGCAAATAAAAAGCCGCACATAACGCAAGCGCCACCAATCGCTTAAGCTTCGGCGCTTCGCCTGCCACCAAACGAATCATCGGCTGTAGCAACAGGGTCACCAAAAGCCCCAACAAAAACGGCATCAGAACCGGCAAAAGATACTTCGCCCCAACAAAGAGCAGCGCGCCAATCAAGCCATAGAAGATAAAGTTTACAATAAACCTTTCCTTTTTTTGATAGCTGTCCATCACATTCTCCTTTCCTGTTATTGAGAAGATGCCCTTCCCGAGTCGCTTACCGACCATCGGCAACCAACGCTACTACTATAACATATTTCCCCCACCGACGCCATTTAGAAGGTATAAAAAAGAGGCGCCCATACAGCGCCTCCTCTATCATATTCAGTCCTTACTATAACCGGAAATGCAAAAAGCATTAGAACCGCCATGGGTGGTAATCACGCCACCGGCATTGATCCAGCGCACTTCCTCAAAACCATTGGCATAGGCATACTGAATGGCTTCTTCCTTGAGTTTATCGGAAAAACCGTGGGTGCAACCCAACCAAAGCAACTTACGGTCTAAGTGACGTTCGTTAAAGTAGTCATCCATCAGCTTAAAGACCACCTTATTCATTTTACCACGATACTTCTTTCCTGCCTTGATGTAGCCATCGGCATCCAAAATAATTTCCGGATGGATGTTAAAAATATTCCCAATAAGCGCGGCACTGTTAGTCACACGACCGCCGGCGCGCATATAGTCAATATTACTAATCAAGCAGCTCATTTGCACAGATGCACTGATACGCTCCGCTTGCTCTACAATCTCCTCAAGACGCCATTCCGGATGAGCTTCCAGCGCTTCGGCAAAACGAATCACCGCCGCACATTGCCCCACCGTCAAGAGCTTGGTATTGATAAAGCTGATATTCTTGCGCCCTTCCGCAGCAATTTCAGCGCTGCGATATGCGCAGGTAGTCACCGCAGAATACGCCAAATATAAAATATGACAATCCGGATGTTCCTTGTCAATCTGTTCAAACACCTCGGTAAAATCACCGGGATTGCATCCGCTGGTCAGCGGCACCATGCCGGTGCGTTCATAATACATGCACACTTCAGCCGGCGGAAAATGCCCATCCTTTTTTGTGACGTCCCCAAACGTTACGTGCATCGGTACGATATAAATATTGTGTTTTTCCGCCAACTCACGCGGAATATCTGAGCCGGATTCGGCCACAATCACATATTTTTGCATCGTACGCCTCCTTTCAACTAAAAAAATTCTCCCCAAGAGCCACAAACATTCATTCAACATTTATTCTTTGATTTTATTATAGCCCTCTTTCCTATGCAAGTTGAATCCTGCTCACTTTATAAAATTAACGATGCATTGACTTGACCACACGCACATATTTTGCCATCAACGGCACATACGTCACAGCAAATACACGACGCGCCCATTTATATCGTTGCTGGCGTTTCTCCACAGATGTACGCATTCCAACCATCACACCCATCGCAAAAAGACACGCCTTCACAAGCGCCAAGTCCTTCCAATCACTTTCCTTTAAATATGCATCTGCAGAGTGAAATAAATGAAACATGACATCCACTTCCTTTGAGTCCTCACAACGTTTATTTTTTTCATTATACGGTGTTCTAGTATCAGAAACAACATCAAACCATCATCTGCACATTGCTTTTTAACGTTTAGTCGTGTACAATCAATAAAGTTTTCATCATACTACAATAGAAACGGAGATCATATCATGCCAAACCGTGACGTAGCCATCACCTTAGACCATTTGCAGAGCTTCCCCCTCTATGCCTGCTCTAAAGAAATCATTCGGGCCTCCAAGCCACTGCTTGCACGTTTGGACCTCACCTATACCCAAGCCCTCGCCATGCTCGTCATCTGGGAGCACGGTCAAATTAGCAGCAAAGACATGGGCAAATTGCTCTATCTTGATTCCGGCACCCTCACACCGGTACTTCGCACCTTAGAACAAAAAGGCTATGTTCGACGCGACCGCGACCAACGCGATGCTCGCAACCTCATCATCACCATCACCCAAGAAGGCATCGACCTCAAAGAAAATGCCCTGCCAATCATTGAAGAAATGAACGCACAGCTCGGTCTGAACAACGAAGAGATCATCCAATTAAACAGCCTCCTCTCCACCGCCCTTGCCCATCTTCAAGCATAAAAAAATAGCACGTTAGGAATTGCATCGCTTGCACACCTAACGTGCTATTTTTATTTTTCAAAACACCCTATCCAGCCTCTATGCCAAATATTGTGCATTCAAACGCTTTACTTCCTCTCGCATCTGTTGAAGGACCACCTCAGGGCTGGTAATCTTGACCTGCGCCCCCAAGCCAATAACCCAACCCAAAAATTGCGGACTCGGAATCACATTCACCGACACCACAAAAGACCGCTCTCCCTTTGGAATACAAACCACGTCTTTACCAAAACGGTCAATGATAACCCCAATCATCTCTAAGTCACATTCCAAGGTTACACGCATCTCCTCACCGCCAAACATCCCAAACATGCACTTGGAATATGCGGCAAAATCAAAATTATTGAAGGCGTCCTTCCCCTCACGCGGTTCCTCTACCACAAAAATATCCTTGATTTTATCCACCCGATAATGGCGAATACCGTTCTCCGGCGAATACCCCACCAAATAATAATTCTCATGGTTTATCATTAACCGCCATGGACTCACATTATACCAGTCACCATCATTACGCGGTACCATATTGCCCTTGATGTCCCAGTTACAATAATGAAAGCGAATCTGCTTTTCTGCCGCAATCGCTGCATGAAGCGTATCCACATTACTAAATACCACACGATTATCAGTCTTGACACGCCCCTGCAAATCCACCTGTTGCTTTAAGGTATCCGCATCAAAGCGACTTGTCAACCGCCCCAACTTCTTAATCAACGACTTGGTTCTGGCATCGGTAATAAACTTCGCCGCCTCAACACTGTCCACCAAAATTTTCAGCTCTGCCAAATCAAACTGACGCGCCCCCATATGGTAATACGTACTGCGCCCCTGACGCTCGGTAATAATATCAATCCCAAAACGCTCCAGCTCGTCAAAATCCGAATACAACGTCTTACGATCCGCATGAACGCCAACCTTTTTCAGCTTTTTGACAAGCTCGGGCATCGTCACCATATGCTGATCGTCCGTTTCCTCCGCTAAAATTTTTAACAGATACAACAATTTAAGCTTTTGATTTTCTCCCCTTGCCATATTCCTTTCCCTCCTACACACCTTTAGTTATATCTTATCTCACAGCCCCTATATTTTAAAGGTTATTTCATCTTGATTACTCTTTACCGATACACATCCTCGCGGTTTAACAGCTCACTCCAACGCGCCGAAATAAACTTCGCATAAAGCAGCGATGGCAAACCATAGCAACCTAGAGCGTAGGCATCGTTCATTTCCACCAACAAGGTACGCCCGTCCTTGGTCACGCAAATATCCATACTACAAGCCGCAGGACGTCCTTCCCAACGACGAAAAGCCGCCAACATTGCATCCAGCACCGTCACATCGTAATGATAACGATAGCCTTCATAATTTAAATGAGTGAGGCTACCGTAGGGCCGCACATCAATGAGCCGATCATAACGAATAAATCCGCGCCATTCCGCCACAATATCCAACGGCTCGCTAATCAAAACCGCAACATCCTCTTCACTGTTGCCACACCCCACCAAATCACCAATTGAGCGAATGATTTTTCCGGTAAAGACCTTGCTTTCAATAGGCTTGACAAAATAGCCGGCCGACCACAAGCGTTCATCAGATGCCACGTGGTTCATCGTGTCCTGCCAAATCCTACGTCCCAAAAACGGTGCCATGACCTCGGGATAATCGGGTACAAACGGCGTCACGCCAAACTTGGCAAAAATCTCCCCACACTGTTGGATATAGTCCAACACAATGTCCTCTGCCGACACATCGTCGTAAATCTCATCAATGGTATGATACGGCAGCAAAACAGCGCCCAACGCTCGAAAGCCCATCATGGCAGTGACAATATTAAGGCTATGTGGAATCTCCATTTGCATGTCATTGTCATACCGCATTTTGACCCACACTCGAGCCATGATTTACGCCTCCTTTTCGTCGATCAATTCACAAACGACCCCTTGCGGGAGTACATAACGCACAATCCCCGTTGCTGTATCGCCGATTTTGTCATAAAGTCGCCCGGCACTCATGCTTTCGCCAAGGACGGTATGGGTACTGTTGGCCACATAGCCCACTGCGCCAAGCCCCGACATCTTGACCAAAATAGCTTCACGGTCATGAGGATTGGTCGGTTCCTTTTCCAAAATCACCACCATGTCCGGTTTAAAAAAATCCATACCAAAAAAGAAATTGGTAGCGGTAATAGTAAAATAGATGGTTTGCATTTTTAAGACTCCTTCCCTACTCAGTCCCCATTGCTTTCTTCTTGCTTTTATGGTATCAAACGAGGTGTCCAAAAAACTTCCCTCAATGGCGCTAAAAGAGAATTTATTGCATAAAAAGGCACCCAATCGTTTTTTTACAACGATCGGGTGCCTTTTTTGAAGGTATGAGTGTTTTATGATTCGAGGAGGGCCTCATAGAGCATGAGGTCGGTGTCCTTGAAGACATTGAAAATAATGTGTTTGATACATGAAGGGGTGCGCAAATAGTCTTTGACGGTGCTTACGGCGATTTCTGCGGCGCGGCCATTTGGAAAACCGAATTCACCGGTGGAAATGCAACAAAAAGCGATGCTTTCAAGGCCATGTTCCGCCACAAGCTGTAAGCAGGCGCGGTAGCATTGGGCGAGGGCCGCTTCGTCCTCTGCGGTCAGATTACCGCGGACAATGGGACCAACGGTATGAAGAATGTATTTAGCAGGAAGGTTGAAGCCTGGGGTGATTTTGGCTTGCCCGGTTGGGTCAAGGTGGCCCTGTGCCGCCATAATAAGAATTTCT
>USCP01000006.1 GCA_900553245.1 uncultured Peptococcaceae bacterium | reverse complement strand
CAAATGAATACTTTCTAACAAATCAGCCTGATCAAAAACATCGGCGGTGTGACCTTCAATAACCTTTTCTCCATGGTTCATCACGACCATATAATCAGCAAAGCGTGCCACATCATCCATACTATGGCTTACTAAAATGATGCTCATGTCACTGTTTTGATAGAGTCTGTAAATTGCCTCTAAAATACGGTCACGCCCCAATGGGTCTAACCCCGCCGTTGGTTCGTCTAAAATCAAATAACGCGGTCTCATAGCAACCACACCTGCGATGGCCACACGACGCTTTTGACCGCCGCTCAAATCAAAGGGCGACCGGTCCTTCCAGGTATCATAGTCCATTTCAACCAAGGCCATTGCTTCCTTGACACGTTCAATCTGTTCATCCTCATTAAGCCCCTGATTTTTCGGACCAAAGGCGATGTCTTTCGCAATGGTTTCTTCAAAAAGTTGGTATTCCGGATATTGAAAAACCAAACCAACCTGTTTACGACGTTCACGAACTTCCTTACTCTTATTGGAAAGGTCAAAACCATCCACCATGACGCGACCACTCGTTGGTTTTAAAAGTCCGTTCATAAGTTGTACAAGGGTGGATTTACCGGACCCTGTATGGCCCACCAGGCCAACAAAGCTATGATCCGGCACTTGAAGGCTTACATCCTTAATGGCATGGCTTTCCTCCGGTCCACCTGCGCCATAAGTATAAAAAACATGTTCTAATTCTAGTGACATAATACATCCACCATTTCATCTATCGTTAAAATATCCTGTGGGATTTGTGGATATTTCTCATGCAAACGACCGGCAATTTCCGTCATCGCAGGAACATCCAGATGAAGGGCACGCAATTCATCCACATGTGTGAAAATTTCACGCGGTGTGCCTTCCATCACAACCCTCCCATTATCCATCACCACGACACGATCCGCCAAAACCGCTTCTTCCATAAAGTGGGTAATATTAACAATGGTAAGCCCCTCTTCCTTATTAAGACGCAGCATCGTACGAATAACCTCACTGCGTCCATCTGGATCCAGCATGGCCGTAGGTTCATCAAAGACAATGGTATGAGTGCGCATAGCGATAATGCCGGCAATAGCGATACGTTGTTTCTGACCGCCACTCAAATGATGCGGCATTGCTTCACGAAAATCTTCCATTTGCACCATCTTAAGGGCTTCATCCACACGCTCTAAAATTGTTTCGCGTGGCAGGCCGAGATTTTCCGGTCCAAAGGCAACCTCTTCCAATACAGTAGTAGCCACAAGCTGGTTATCAGGATTTTGAAACACCATCCCAACGCATTGCGGAATGATTAGGGCATTGTTCTCATCAAGGGTATCGTAACCGTCAACAATGACGTTGCCTTCAGAAGGTAACAACAAGCCGTTTAAATGCTTTGCCAGCGTTGACTTGCCACAACCGTTTCTACCGAGCACTGCAACGTGCTCGCCATCATTTATACGCAGACTAACGTGATCCAGGGCCAACACTTCCAATTCGGTCCCAGGATGATATACGTGTACCAGATCATTGATTTCAATCACGTAACAGTCCTCCTTTATTCATTCGTAGTAAAAATGACACTCTCTTATTATACTCAACATTTCTATGGAAACCAACAAAAAAAGACCTGAAACACACGGTTTCAGGTCTTTACATGCAATTAAATTACACCAATTCAAGAATAGCCATTGGAGCAGCATCGCCGCGACGGAAGCCAGCCTTCAATACGCGGGTGTAGCCACCGTTACGATCCTTGTAGCTAGGTGCGATTTCATGGAAAAGCTTGTAAGCAACATCTTCATCCATGAGATATGCAACTGCTTGACGATAAGCAGCCAAGTCACCCTTCTTGCCTAAGGTGATCATTTTATCCACCATGCGACGAACTTCCTTCGCCTTTACTTCGGTGGTTTCTACCTTGCCGTGCATGAGCACGGAAGTAGTCATATTACGGAGAATCGCACGACGATGTGCGCTGTTATGCCCGATTTTACGATGATTCATCCTCGAACCTCCTTATTAGTCCTCATTAGATTTTAATGACAATCCGAGGGTACCCATCTTTTCTTGAACCTCTTCAAGAGATTTCTTACCGAGGTTACGCACCTTCATCATGTCGTCTTTACTCTTTTGTGTCAGCTCAAGAACAGTATTGATGCCGGCACGTTTCAAGCAGTTATAGGAACGAACAGAAAGATCAAGTTCTTCGATGGTCATATCGAGTACTTTATCCTTTTCTTCTTCTTCCTTTTCAATCATAACCTGCATGTCGCGAATGTTGTCATTCAACCCGATAAAGAGTTGTAAATGGTCAACAAGAATACGCGCAGCGAGAGATAAAGCATCAGCAGGCTTAATGTTACCATTACATTCGATGTCCATGGTGAGCTTGTCATACTCGGTGTTGTTACCAACACGAGTATCTTCAATTGCAAAGTTCACTTTATGAACAGGGGTGTAGATGGAGTCAATTGGAATGGTCCCGATTGGAAGCCCTTCCTTTTTATTCTTATCTGCTGATACATAGCCACGACCGGTTTCCACAACCATTTCAATGTACAAACGGCTGTCAACGTCTAAGGTGGCAATGTGCAAATCTTTGTTAAGCACTTCTACTGCATCAGTGGTGATAATGTCACCAGCAGTAATCTCGCCTTCTTCAGTAGCATCGATGATGATGATTTGAGGTTCATCGGAATTGCTCTTCAGTGCCAAGGTTTTGATGTTGAGGATAATTTCCGCAACGTCTTCCTTTACACCTGGTACAGTGGAGAACTCATGCAATACACCATCAATTTTAATGGATGTGACTGCTGCCCCTGGAATAGAGGATAAGAGAATACGGCGTAAAGAGTTTCCTAAAGTTACACCATAGCCTCGTTCAAGTGGTTCGACAACGAACTTGCCATAGGTATGGTCATCACTTTGCTCAACACATTCAATGCGTGGCTTTTCAATTTCAATCATTCATAATCCTCCTATATGATAGGCCCTGCAGATTGCTACGATGCTAAAGGATTACTTGTTGTACAATTCGACGATCATCTGTTCATTTACAGGGATGTCGATTTCTTCACGCTTAGGAACAGCTACGATCTTTACAGAGTGGTTCGCAGCATCGAGTTCCATCCAAGATGGGATGTGAGCGAGATCTTGGTTAGCCAAGAATTCTTTGAAGTGTGGGGAGTTTGCACTCTTTTCCTTCATTTGGATGACATCGCCAACCTTCACAGCCATGGAAGGAATGTTAGCCTTCTTACCATTGATGGTGAAGTGGTTATGTACAACCATTTGACGGCATTCACGACGGGTTTTACCGAAACCAGCGCGGAATACAACGTTGTCAAAGCGTTGTTCAAGCATCACGATGAGGTTTGCACCAGCAGGCCCTTCGAGCTTTTTAGCCTTTTCGAAGTAGTTTCTGAAAGGCTTTTCCATGACACCATAAATGAACTTCGCTTTTTGCTTTTCTTGCATCTGCATGCCGTATTCGCTTTGTTTCTTGCGCATTCTCTTTGGTTCACGGGTAGATTCTTTGCTATACCCTAATTCAGCAGGAGAAATGCCCAATGCACGGCATCTTTTAACGATTGGTTCTCTATTTCTTGCCATTCTATTGCACCCTCCTAATTAAACTCTTCTGCGTTTTGGTGGACGGCAACCATTGTGTGGAATTGGGGTTACGTCCTTGATCATGCTAACTTCGAGACCAGCAGCTTGTAAAGCACGGATAGCTGCTTCACGACCAGCACCTGGGCCCTTAACGAGGCATTCGATTTCCTTCAAGCCGTGTTCCATAGCAGCCTTAGCAGCGGTTTCAGCAGCTTGTGCAGCGTATGGAGTGCTCTTACGGGAGCCACGGAAGCCCATGCCACCAGCACTTGCCCAGCTGATAGCGTTACCGTTAACGTCAGTGATAGTTACGAGAGTGTTATTGAAGCTGCTCTTGATGTGAGCAACACCTTTTTCAATATTCTTACGTTCTTTGCGACGAACGCGAGTCGTTTTTCTTGGTTTTGCCACTTTGTCTCACCCCTATTACTTTTTACGCTTACCAGCAGTACCTTTTTTACCCTTGCGAGTTCTAGCGTTGGTCTTGGTTTTTTGACCACGAACAGGCAAACCTTTTCTGTGACGAATACCACGATAGCAGCCAATTTCGGTCAGGCGCTTGATGTTGAGGTTTACTTCACGACGAAGGTCACCTTCAACAGTGTAATCGTCAATTAAACGACGAAGCTTTTCTTCTTCTTCATCAGTCAGATCACGTACGCGGGTGTCTGGGTTGATACCAGCTTCAGCAACGAGTTTTTCAGCGGTTGGGCCGCCGATGCCATAAATATAGGTAAGACCAATAACGATACGTTTGTCTCTTGGCAGGTCGATACCAGCAATTCTTGCCATTTAATGCACCTCCTGGGGTTTCAATTAGCCTTGTACTTGCTTATGCTTTGGGTTTTCACAAATCACCATTACGCGACCTTTGCGCTTGATGACTTTGCATTTTTCACACATCGGTTTTACGGATGCTCTAACTTTCATATTATGAAGCCTCCTTGTGAGAAACTCTGGTTTTTACTTAAATCTATAGGTGATTCTGCCACGTGTCAAATCGTATGGAGAAAGTTCAACGGTGACACGATCTCCAGGCAAAATCTTAATAAAGTTCATACGAATCTTTCCACTGATATGAGCCAATATGGTATAACCGTTTTCAAGCTCGACCTGAAACATGGCATTCGGAAGAGATTCAACAACAGTCCCTTGAAGCTGAATAACGTCCCTACTAATGTCTGTCCTCCTTTTTAGAGAGCGGTTAAAATAACTGGACCATTCTCTGTAATTGCAATGGTGTTTTCATAATGAGTGGAAAGCTTACCATCCAAAGTAACAGTTGTCCAATTATCCTGCAGAACCTCAACCTCGTGAGTCCCGAGATTGATCATCGGTTCTACGGCTAAACACATACCGACTTTTAGGCGAGGACCATGTCCTGGCTTCCCATAATTTGGAATTTGTGGGTCTTCATGCATCTTTGTGCCAATGCCATGACCACAGAAGTCACGAACAACGCCGTAACCACGATCTTCGGCATACACTTGGATGGCATGAGATACATCAGACAAACGATTGCCTTCCACAGCTTGTTCCATGCCACAGAAGAAACTCTGACGGGTATCGTCAATCAATTTTTGAGCAACCTCGCTGATTTCGCCACAAGCAACGGTTCTTGCTGCATCGCCGTGATAACCATCCAAGATGGCACCAACATCGAAACTAATGATATCCCCTTCCCGAACGATAACGTCCGCGGAAGGGATACCATGTACAACAACCTCATTGATAGAAGCGCAAATCGATCCGGTAAAACCACAATAGTTTTTGAAGGAAGGAATTGCACCTTTACTACGAATGTAGCGTTCTGCGATCTCGTCGAGTTCGAGTGTACTCATACCAGGTCGTAAAGACTCTTTCAATAATTGATGAGTTTCGGCAACGATGCGGCCCGCCTCACGCATTAAATCAATTTCGTGTTGAGATTTAATAGTAATCATGCTTCCTGCCCCAATTTTTGCATGATTTCTTTCGTAACGAGAGCCATGTCTTGATCACCGTTGATGGCAATCAAATCGCCTTTTTCCTTGTAATATGCAATGAGTGGCGCTGTGTTCTTTTCGTAGACAGAGAGTCTCTTTTGGGCAGTTTCCTCAGTGTCATCATCACGTTGATACAAGGCGCTACCATCATTATCGCATACCCCTTCAACCTTAGGTGGGTTAAATACGGTATGATATGACGCTTTGCAGGTCGGACAAAGTCTGCGACCTGTCAGTCTGGCAACGAGCTTTTCGAGAGGCACATTGATATCAACAGCACCATCGAGCTTATAACCGAGGTCCTTCAAGATTTCGTCCAACGCATCTGCTTGTGCAACAGTACGTGGGAACCCGTCAAGGATGAAGCCCTTCTTGCAATCGTCTTCAGCGAGACGTTCACGAACAATACCAATGGTTACTTCGTCCGGAACGAGTTCACCGCGATCCATGTAAGACTTTGCTTCAAGACCAAGAGCGGTTTGATCTTGTTGTGCTTTTCTGAACATGTCACCAGTTGAAATATGTGGAATTTCGAGAATTTTTTTCAATTCGTCCGCCTGGGTGCCTTTGCCGGCGCCCGGAGGGCCCATTAACAAAATATGCATACTCACACCCTCCATTCTTATTTCATAAAGCCTTCGTAGTTTCTCATCATCATGTTGGATTCAATCTGCTTCATAGTGTCAATTGCTACACCAACGACAATCAAGAGTGAAGTACCACCAAAATAGATGTTCATGTTTCCAAACGCCATGATAATTGCTGGCAAAACTGCAATCAAAGCAAGGAACAAACCACCAAAGAAGGTGATACGACTCATTACTTTCATAATATATTCGCTGGTTGGGCGACCAGGACGAATCCCTGGGATAAACCCACCATTCTTACGAATATTGTCCGCAACATCGATTGGGTTGAAGGTAATTGAAGAATAGAAGTAGGTGAAGAAGAGGATTAACAAAGCATATACCAAGTTATAACCAATATTGGTGAAGGTAAAATGCTGAGAAATCCACATTGCAACGGCATTTTCCGGGAAGAAGCTTGCGATAGTCCCTGGGAAGAACATCAAGCTCATTGCGAAGATTACCGGAATAACCCCTGCAGAGTTGACTTTGATAGGAATATGAGTGGATTGACCACCATACATTTTACGACCAACAACACGCTTAGCGTATTGAACAGGTACGCGGCGTTCGCCCTGGTTGACGATGATAACAAATACGATTGCTGCCAAAGCCAATACCAAGAAAATCAAAATGAACAAGATGTTCATTGCGCCTTGTTTTGCGTATTCGATGAGATATGCAATCCCACCAGGAATACGAGAAACAATCCCTGCAAAAATAATCAAGCTAATCCCATTACCAATGCCTTTTTCGGTAATCATTTCACCGATCCACATCAAGCAAGCAGTACCTGCGGTGAGTGAAAGAACGATGATGGAGATACTCATGAAAGAAGTATCCGTCAAAGCAGAGCGCAAACCGAAAGACAAACCGATTGCTTGGATAAAGCCAAGCACTACAGTTAAGTAACGGGTGTATTCAACAATCTTCTTACGGTCATCTTTTGCAATGGCTTCCAAACGAGGGAAGATAACAGTCAAAAGCTGAATGATAATCGAAGCGTTGATATACGGGGTGATGCTCATCGCGAAGATAGAAACGTTCGTTAACGCACTCCCGGAAATGGTATCAAAGAACCCAAGGAGACTGATTCGTTCAATCAATTCTGCAATTTGTGCTTTGTCAATACCTGGAACTGGAATGTGACTCCCAATGCGGAAGATCAAAAACATTACTAAGGTAAAGAGGATCTTCTTGCGCATTTCTTGAGTTTTGAGGGCGTCACGCAAGGTCTCTAACATTAGTCAATAACCTCAACGGTGCCACCAGCAGCTTCGATTTTTTCTTTTGCAGAAGCGCTGAATGCATGAGCTTTCACGGTAAGAGCCTTGGTGATTTCACCGTTACCGAGAATCTTCACACCGCCATTTTTCATTTGTTTTACTTTACCACATTCAACGAGGCTTTCTGGGCTAACAACGGTGCCTGCTTCGAAAGCATCCAAAGTGGAAAGATTTACAGTGGAGTAGGTGGTTTTGAACTTAGCGTTGCTAAAACCACGTTTTGGGAGACGACGTTGGATAGGGGTTTGACCACCTTCGAATGCTGGACCTTTCCCACCACCGGAACGTGCCTTTTGACCTTTGTGACCTTTACCAGAAGTCTTACCAAGACCGGAACCGATACCACGGCCTTTACGCTTTAAAGCGTGCTTGGAACCTTCTGCTGGTTGTAATTCATACAGTTTCAATGTAACGTCACCTCCTAATTAGTTGATTTCTTCTACAGTGACAAGATGGTTAATTTTGTTAACCATGCCACGTACAGAAGGTTGGTCTGGACGTACTACAGTGCTGTTAGTTTTGCCTAAGCCAAGCGCCTTAACGACTTTTCTTTGAGCTTCACTAGCACCGATTACACTACGGGTTAAAGTGATTTTCAATTCTGCCATCATGGACCTCCTTAGCCTAAGATCTCTTCAACAGACTTGCCACGAAGTTTAGCTACTTGTTCAGCGCTCTTCATGCTAGCAAGGCCTTGAATGGTAGCACGTACAATGTTGATTTGGTTGTCGGAACGCAAGGATTTGGTAAGGATGTTAGAAATACCTGCCAATTCAGCAACTGCACGAACAGCGCCGCCTGCGATAACCCCGGTACCTTCAGAAGCAGGCTTCAACATTACGCGAGCAGCCCCGAACTTACCAACGGTTTCATGAGGAATGGTGCCACCTTCTACGATAGGCACGCGAATGAGGTTTTTCTTAGCATCTTCAACGCCTTTGCGAATTGCTTCAGGCACTTCACTTGCTTTACCCATGCCAACGCCAACGATGCCGTCATTGTTACCAACTACAACGAGAGCGCTGAAGCTGAAACGACGACCACCCTTTACAACCTTGGCAACACGGTTGATAGTTACAACACGTTCTTCTAAATCAAGTACACTTGGATCGATAATTTCTCTAGTCACGTTTTTCCCTCCTTCACCGTTTATTAGAAGTCTAAGCCAGCTTCTCTAGCGCCTTCAGCCAAAGCTTGGATGCGACCATGATAGAGGTTACCCCCACGGTCAAATACAACCTTGGTGATACCAACTTCGAGAGCCTTTTGAGCAACTGCTGCACCAACAGCCTTAGCAGCGTCGGTCTTAGTGCCTTCGGATTCCACATTAAGGGTGGATGCACTAACGAGAGTTACACCCTTGGTATCATCGATGATCTGCGCATAGATGTGCTTAGCACTACGGAAAACAGCGAGGCGAGGACGTTCAGGGGTACCCATGATGCGGAAACGCATTCTTTTATGTTTATGCGTACGGATTTTCTTTCTAGGATATTCTTTTTTCAAAACGGTTCACTCCTTTCCGCTTATTACTTAGAACCAGTCTTACCGGCTTTAAGCTTAACAACTTCGCCTTCGTAACGAATACCTTTACCTTTGTAAGGTTCCGGTGGACGTACTTTGCGAACGTCAGCTGCGATAGCGCCTACGAGCTGCTTGTCGATACCCTTAACAACAATCTTGGTTTGTTCAGGTACTTCGAAGGTGATACCTTCAACAGCTTCCATTTCAACTGGATGGGAGTAACCAGCGCTGATTACGAGCTTGTTACCTTGAAGTGCAGCTCTGTAACCTACACCCTTCATAACGAGGGTCTTGGAATAACCTTGGGACACACCGATCACCATGTTGTTGATCAAGCTACGGGTCAAGCCCCAAAGTGCATTATAAGTTTTTACGTCGTCGTTAGGACATGCTACAACGACTTCTCCGTTTTCAGCCTTGATTACCATGTCAGGGTGTAAAGCTTTGGTGAGTTCACCCAATGCACCCTTAACGGTAACCACGTTGTCTTCGGAGATTTCAACAGTAACACCATCTGGGATGGCTACTGGAAGTTTACCAATACGAGACATGTTATACCCTCCTAAGACAAATTACCAAACGTAGCAGATAACTTCGCCGCCCAAGCCATGCTTGCGAGCTTCCTTATCGGTCACAATCCCCTTAGAGGTGGAGATGATAGCGATACCGAGACCGCCGAGGACCTTAGGGATGTTATCGCTCTTGCAGTATACTCTGAGACCTGGCTTGGAGATTCTCTTCAAACCGGTGATAACACGTTCACGGTCTGGGCCGTACTTCAGAGTCACAACGATTTTGCCTTGAACGTTATCTTCAACTACTTCGAAGTCCTTAATGAAACCTTCAGCTTTGAGGATTTCAGCTAAGTGAACTTTGGTCTTAGAAGCAGGAATTTCTACTTTTTCATGCAATTGCATGTTAGCATTACGGATTCGGGTTAAGAAATCCGCGATTGGATCTGACATTACCATTAAATGATGACCTCCTTCCGAAATTGATGCTTACCAGCTGGACTTGGTTACGCCTGGGAGTTCGCCCTTGCTAGCCAATTCGCGGAAGCATACACGGCAAAGGCCGAACTTTCTCATATACCCGTGTGGACGTCCGCAGACTTTGCATCTGTTATGTTCACGTACTTTGTATTTAGGTGCTTTATGGACAATCTTGGATGTTTTAGCCAATTTCCTTACCTCCTGTTAACCTGCGAAAGGCATGCCGAGCATCTTCAGGAGCTCTTTACCTTCTTCATCCGTCTTAGCGGTAGTGGTAAATACGATTTGCATACCTCTGATTTTATCAATCTTATCATAATCGATTTCTGGGAAAATCAGCTGTTCGGTTAAGCCGAGGCTGTAGTTGCCACGACCATCGAAGCTCTTGCCGGATACACCACGGAAGTCTCTTACGCGAGGCAATGCAACGTTGAACAAACGGTCAACGAATTCATACATACGGTCGCCACGAAGGGTAACCTTTACGCCGATTGGCATACCTTCACGAATTTTGAAACCAGCGATGGATTTCTTAGCACGAGTGATAACTGGTTTTTGACCAGCGATGAGTGTAATATCTTCAACAGCACCATCGAGAGCCTTAGGATTGTCTACTGCTTCACCCAAGCCGATGTTGATGATGATTTTGTCAAGCTTTGGAATAGCCATTACGTTGCTATAGCCAAACTTTTCCTGCATAGCAGGTGCGATTTCAGCGATATATTTATCTTTTAATCTAGCCACTTGTAGACCTCCTCCCAATTAGAACTCTTTGCCGCTGCTCTTCAATACGCGGATCTTCTTGCCGTCAACAAACTTGTAACCGATACGGGAACCTTTCTTGTTCGCTGCATCGTATGCCATAACATTGGAGATGTGAATTGGCATTGGTTTGTCAATGATACCACCTTGAGGATTAGCTTGGGATGGTTTGGTGTGGCGCTTAGCTACTGCTACGCCTTCAACGATTACACGTTGCTCTTCAGGAAGAGCCTTGATAACCTTGCCGACCTTACCTTTATCTTTACCGGAAATGACGATTACTTCGTCACCTTTACGAATTTTCATTTTAGGCACTATATTCACCTCCAGGGAATTAAAGTACTTCAGGTGCCAAGCTGACAATCTTCATGAAGTCTTTATCACGAAGTTCTCTGGCAACAGGCCCAAAGATACGAGTTCCTCTTGGGCTCTTATCGTCTTTGATAATAACAGCTGCATTTTCGCTGAAGCGAATGTAAGAGCCGTCTGGACGTTTAACTGGGCGAGTAGTACGAACTACTACAGCCTTTACAACATCACCCTTCTTGACAACGCCACCGGGTGTTGCTTCTTTTACTGCACAAACGATGATGTCACCAACGGAAGCATAGCGACGCTTTGTACCGCCAAGCACGCGGATGCAAAGGAGCTCTTTCGCGCCAGTGTTATCACCGACTTTAAGTCTGGTTTCTTGTTGAATCATTGCGAGCTTTCCTCCCTTCGAGCTTTACGTCGTCTTATACAATCGGAGCCTTTTCGATAATTTCTACAAGGCGCCATCTCTTGGACTTGGACAAAGGACGGGTTTCCATGATTTTTACGCGGTCCCCAACCTTTGCTTCGTTAAGCTCATCATGGGCTTTGAAGTGATTGGTGTTCTTCGCAAGCTTACCATAAAGAGGATGGCGGCGAGGACTTTCAACATCAACAACAATCGTCTTGTCCATTTTATCGGAGCTAACAATGCCGATACGTACTTTTCTATTGTTACGATCTGCCACTTTATTTCCTCCTTCTCTTACGCTTGAGCAGCGATTTCGCGTTCGCGAATCACGGTTTTAGCTCTAGCAATATCTTTTCTAACTTGCTTTAACTGCATTGGGTTTTCGAGTTGGCCGGTAGCCATCTGAAAACGCAAATTAAAGAGTTCTTCTTTAAGTTCAACAACCTTCTTGTTCAACTCTTCAGTAGAGAGTTCTCTTAAGGTTTCAGCCTTCATTAGACATCAGCCTCCATTTCTTCCCTTTTAACAATCTTGCATTTGCAAGGCAGTTTGTGCATAGCCAAGCGAAGTGCTTCGCGAGCGGTTTCTTCTGGAACACCGCTTACTTCGAACATCACGCGGCCTGGTTTTACTACAGCTACCCAGTAGTCTGGAGCCCCTTTCCCGGAACCCATACGTACTTCAGCTGGCTTAGCGGTTACTGGTTGGTCTGGGAAAATTTTGATCCAAACCTTACCACCACGCTTGATATAACGGGTCATCGCAATACGAGCAGCTTCGATTTGACGGCTGGTAACCCAAGCACCAGTGGTAGCTTGAAGACCAAATTCACCGTAGCTTACTTTAGTACCCTTATGAGCTTCGCCACCAAGTTTTCTACGGTGTGGGCGACGCCATTTAGTTCTCTTAGGCATTAACATAATTAGCGTCCTCCTTCTTTGCTATCGTCAAGGATTTCACCATTGTAAATCCATACTTTGATACCAATCTTACCATAGGTGGTATCTGCTTCATAGAAACCATAATCGATATCTGCACGGAGGGTGTGAAGAGGAACTTTACCTTCGGTAACCCATTCAGTACGTGCGATATCAGCACCTGCCAAACGGCCTGCGCAGCTAACCTTGATCCCTTGAGCGCCAGCTTTGGTTGCTCTTTGGATGTGTTGCTTCATTGCACGACGATAAGCAACACGGTTTTCGAGTGCTTGTGCAATAGATTCAGCTACGAGCTGAGCATTTGCTTCTGGATGCTTCACTTCAACAACGCTGATAGATACAGACTTGCCAGTGAGCTTTTCAAGTTCCCCACGAAGAACTTCGATTGCGGAACCATTGCGACCGATGACAATACCAGGCTTTGCAGTGTGGATAGTCACTTTAATCTTGGTGGTGCCGGTACGTTCAATAACGATTCTTGCAATACCGCTGTCGAAAAGTTTGCCTTTTACAAACTTGCGAACCTTGAAATCTTCATGGAGGAGATCGACATAGTTTTTATCATCAGCATACCATTTAGCGTCCCAATCGCGGATAACGCCAACACGAATGCCAATTGGATTTACTTTCTGTCCCACAGTATTCCTCCTTATCTTTCGCTTACCATAATGGTGATATGACTGGTTCTCTTAGAGATGCCATCTGCGCGACCCATAGCGCGTGGTTTGTAACGCTTAATGCTTGGGCCTTGGTCAACAAAGGCAGTACTTACGACGAGATTTTCCACATCCATATCATAGTTGTGCTCTGCATTTGCAACAGCGGATTTTAAAACCTTTGTCACGATTGCAGAACCTTTATGTGGAGTAAATTGTAAAATACTGTAAGCTTCTTGTACGCTCTTACCACGAATCAAGTCAACAACTTGACGCGCTTTACGAGGTGAAATTCTAATGTGTTTTGCACATGCTTTTGCTTCCACTTTAAGTTTCCTCCTTCCTGCTTATCGTGAACGGCTGGATTTTTCGTCACCAGCGTGACCTTTGTAGGTACGGGTAGGTGCGAATTCGCCAAGTTTATGACCAACCATGTCTTCGGTTACGTACACTGGGATGTGCTTTCTGCCATCGTGAACGGCAAAAGTATGACCAATGAATTCTGGGAAGATGGTGGATGAACGTGACCAAGTTTTGATCACAGATTTTTCATTGCTTTCATTCATTGCGACCACTTTGTTGTAGAGTTTTTCGTCAACAAAAGGTCCTTTTTTGAGAGATCTGCTCATGAATGAATTGCCTCCTTTCGATTACGCTCGGCTATTACTTGCCTTTTCTAGGTGTCACGATGAGCTTGTTGCTAAGGTTTTTCTTCTTGCGAGTCTTACCACCATGAGCAACTTTACCCCAAGGACTAACAGGGGACTTACGACCAACTGGTGCGCGACCTTCACCACCACCGTGTGGGTGATCGTTAGGGTTCATTACGGAACCACGAACGGTAGGACGAACGCCCATCCAGCGGGTACGACCAGCCTTACCAATGTTGATGTTAGCATGTTCATGGTTGCCAACAACACCGATGGTAGCACGGCAAGTGAGAAGAACTTTACGAACTTCACCGGAAGGGAGACGAAGTAAAGCGTACTTGCCTTCCTTAGCCATGAGCTGAGCGCTTACGCCAGCACTACGGCAGATTTGGCCGCCACGACCAGGATGGAGCTCAATGTTGTGGAGCAAGGTACCAACTGGGATGTTAGCCAATGGAAGTGCATTACCGGTTTTGATGTCTGCATCTGGACCGGAGTAAACCATATCGCCAACCTTTAAACCTGCAGGAGCGAGGATGTAACGCTTTTCACCGTCTACGTAGTGAAGAAGAGCGATACGGCTGCAAGGGTTCGGATCGTATTCGATGGTAGCTACGCGAGCTGGAACACCATCTTTAGTACGCTTGAAGTCAATGATACGATATTTTCTCTTGTGACCGCCGCCTTGATGACGAACAGTGATGCGGCCGTAGCTGTTACGACCAGCATTCTTCTTGAGCGGTACAAGCAGGGATTTCTCAGGCTTGTTAGTGGTGATTTCTTCGAAAGAAGAAACAGTCATCTGACGTACGCCAGGAGAAGTCGGCTTAAATGATCTAAGTGCCATTTTGTTCCTCCTTGATTAATTAAAGACCTTCAAATACTTCAATGCTATCGCCTTCACGAAGAGTAACGATGGCTTTCTTCCAGCTAGCAGTTCTGCCTTGGTGACGGCCCATACGCTTCATTTTGCCGTGAACGTTTACAGTGTTTACATTCACAACGGAAACCTTAAAGATTTCTTCGATGGCATTTTTGATTTCGATTTTGTTGGCATCTTTCGCTACCTTGAAGCAGTACTTGTTTTCTTGCATAAGGTCAACGCTTTTTTCAGTAACAACTGGTTTGATGATGATTTCTCTTGCCAATTTCATTACGCCAACACCTCCTCAATCTTTGCAACAGCATCCTTAGTAATAACGATGTTGTTATGGTTCAAGATTTCATAAGTGTTCAATTCAGCAACGGTCACAGGAGTGATACCCTTGATGTTACGAGCACTCTTGATAACAACTTCGTCAAGTTCAGGAAGAACGAGCAATGTTTTCTTTTCAGTGCCAAGTGCTTCGAGCACTTTGATCATGTCTTTGGTTTTTGGTGCTTCGAAAGACAATGCATCGAGAACGAACATTGCATTTTCAATCACCTTATCGGAAAGTGCAGAACGCATTGCCAATGCAACTTTCTTCTTGTTTACGCGATAGGAGTAATCTCTTGGCTTTGGCCCGAAGATGATTGCACCACCACGCCACAATGGGGAACGGGAAGTACCAGCACGTGCACGGCCAGTCCCTTTTTGACGCCATGGCTTGCGGCCACCGCCTCTTACTTCGCCGCGGGATTTGGTGCAAGAAGTACCAGCACGCAAACCAGCTAAATAATTAACAACAACTTCATGCATAACAGCTTTGTTAGGTTCAACGCCAAACACTGCATCGTTTAATGCGAGTTCTTCAACGTCAGCACCTTGCATGTTTTTCACTTGAATTACAGGCATGTATTCTCCTCCTTTCCTTATCTACTCTTTACGCTTTCCTTAACAACCACGAGGCTGTTCTTTGCCCCTGGAATGGAACCTTTGATTAAGAGCAAGTTATTTTCAACGTCAACCTTAACAACTTTAAGGTTTTGTACGGTTACGTTCTTATTCCCAGCACGTCCAGGCATTAAATGGCCTTTGAATACGTGATGAGGACCGGCAGCGCCAACAGACCCGGTTTTTCTTTTGTGCTTAGAACCGTGTGTCATAGGCCCACGATGGCGGCCGTAGCGCTTAATGGTACCGGCAAAACCTTTACCCTTGCTAACGCCGGAAACGTCAATCGCTTCACCTTCAGCAAAGATATCTGCCTTGATTTCGTCGCCATTGTTGTAGCTAGCGGTATCTTCAACAGTGAATTCGCGGAGATACTTTCTAGCGGCTACACCGGCCTTGCCGAAATGACCCTTTGCAGGCTTCTTTACTGCAACTGGCTTGATATCGCCAAAGCCGACCTGAACAGCATTATAACCGTCAGTATCAATTGTTTTTACCTGGGTGACTACGCAAGGGCCTGCTTCTACTACAGTTACAGGAACCAAAACGCCTTCTGGAGTGAAGATTTGAGTCATCCCGATTTTCTTACCTAAAATGGCTTTCATTCGAACTGCCACCTCCTTCTTTTAATAATTATAATTTGATTTCGATTTCCACGCCGCTTGGCAAGTCCAAACGCATCAAAGCTTCAACAGTCTTGTTGGTGTGTTCGGTGATGTCAATGAGACGCTTGTGGGTTCTAGTTTCAAATTGTTCTCTAGAGTCTTTGTTAACGTGTGGAGAACGAAGAACAGTGTAGATTGCCTTTTCGGTTGGAAGTGGAACAGGACCGGAAACGGTTGCGCCAGTCTTCTTGGCAGTTTCTACGATTTTGCTTGCGCTTTGATCGAGCACTTTGTGATCAAAAGCCTTCAAGCGGATTCTGATTTTACCTTTTGCCATTAAATATTTCCTCCTTGTTTCGCCCGATTGTCGGACTTCTCGGCGGGAGTTCCCTAGGACACGGCCTCGGGTGTGTCCAATCGCCTAGCAATCTCCCGCGTCATTGCTTTTTTCAGGCACTCCTTGAGTATAGCATGCGATTTGCGGTAATGCAAGCGTTTTTTTGCGTATTTTATGCGGTTTTGCGCGTTTTTTTCACGTGTCCGCCAGTGGTGTTTTTCTGTCCTTGATAGCGATTGTGTATAGTCCGTTTTTTACTATTCTTCAAAAATTTTTCCATTTTTACTTTCTGAGCATCATCTTGATAGGTATTGATTACCAGCTTATAGAAAATCCCCGCTGCATGATTTGCCAAACAGCAATCATGCAGCGGGGATTTATTGAATACATTTGCTTCTTATAAGATTGTCGTCATTTGATAATGATAGAGGTATGAGGAAAGGTCTTTCATAAAAGCTCGGTTGTTTGTTACGCCATCCGTAAAGGCCACCACAATATACGGTCTGCCTTCTGCGTAGACAATGCCGCCATCGTGGTAAAAATCGTACGCCTCGCCGGTTTTGTGGGCATATGCCACGTTTGTCGGAAGTCCACTGGCAATGCCTTCTCGGTCGATGCACTGCACATAGAGATTCAACATATCCTGAGTATGGCGCACATCGGCGAGCTGACCGTAATACAGTTTCTCAAAATAACGTCCGATATCATTGGCCGAGCTCACGTTACTGCTATGACCGGTTGTAAAATACTCCTCGCCCGGCTTTAAGCCGTGATACGCTGCCGTTTCACCCATATCGATGGCATCACAATATTCGTTCAACCGCAAAGCCCCCAAAAGCGCATCGCCATCCCCCAACCCTTTCATCACTCGGTTATAGCTGGTGTTGTCGCTGTGTATAATCATCGGACCAATATACGGCTGATAACGCTGATAGTCGATGCTCCCCTCTTCAACACGATGCATAAAAGCAGAAAGAGCGGCCGTCTTAATCATACAGCACGGATACATCGGGCTATTATTCAAGGAAATCTGTTGATTTGTTTTTAAATCCTGAAAATACACCGACGTTTTTCCACCGTACCGCGCCATGATAGCTTCGATTTCACGTTGAACCTCATTGATATTAAACGCGGTGGTTCTTTCAAATGTCGGCTGTACCGCTTCTTCTTGCTCCACAGCCGGTAGTAATTCCTGTGAAACAGTTGCCATAAAACCAAGCTGCCCATCATCATTCATATAACACGGTATAGGAATGCCATCAAAAAGTACCGTATCCTTCCTATTTTTTAGCATCCTACCATCGGCGGCAAAATAATAATAATAGTCGTCAATCCGTTGAAGGTCGGTCAACTTCTTGCCATTAGCATCATAATAATAGGTTTCACCGTCAATCACCTGTTTACCCTGTCGCTTTTCCGCAGGTTGCTGCACCGGCACCGCTTCTTCGGCCTCCTTTTCCGTGCTTACCACCGTTTCCTCTAACAAATCTCCCCAAAAATAACAAAAAGAAAGCACCGTCCCACACCCAACAGCACAACAAAAAATAATAAAGATCATCATATTTCTCATATTGCAAAATCCTTTTCACACAATACAAACAACAACATCGCTGTATCATCCCCAAACCATCAATCGGCCTTTTGTATAAAGTACACCATCCCCCATCGATTATCAATCAAAGAAGCAGCACTCCACACATATTTCTGTGTAACACGACACTCGCTGCCACTACCAAGCAAAAAAAGCGAAGTAGAACCGTTTCTACCTCGCTTTGTCGTCAACTATTTGAAAGTCCCAGCGCTTGCGCACATCTTTTCCTTCTATAATATATAGCCCTACTCAGCCTGCGTTTTCTCATCGCCACACACATCATCTACCAAATAGCGTGGGCGTCCTTTTCCTTCCATATAAATCTGCGCAATATAATAGCCGATAATCCCGAGGCTAATCATCTGAATACTCCCCACCAGAAGAATCAACATAATCACCGTCGTAAACCCGTCCGCCGCCGATCCGTTGAACCAATTATACAGGGTCTGCACCCCTAGCACCGCGGCCCCCAAAAGGAACACACAGCCAATCACCGTCACCAGCTGCATCGGTGCCACCGAAAAGGAAGAAATATTCGATACCGCATAGCGCACCAAAGCACCCGTCGAAAAATGCGACGCCCCCTCGCTACGTTCCTCCACATAAAACGGCACATCAACAGAACGATACCCCACCCAACCGACAAGGGCGCGGAAAAATGTCTTGCGCTCCTTTAAAGACAGCAGCGTATCCACCACCTGACGGTCCATCAGCTTAAAATCCGATGAACGACTCATATCAATCTTTGCCGCACGACTCATCAGCTTGTAAAAAGTCCGTGCCGCAAACCCATGGGCAGCACTCTCCTTGCCACGGTCGGCCTTGACCCCGTTCACCACCTGATAGCCGTCCTGCCAAAAGGCATACATCTCCGGCAGCTTTTGCGGCGGATGCTGCAAATCACAATCCATCACCGCGCAACAGTCGCCACGCGCTGCCTCAAGTCCCGCAAAAATCGCCGCCTCCTTGCCGAAGTTACGCGAAAAATGCACCCCACGCACAAACGCAATCTCATGACTGGCCCGCTCTATCTCCGACCACGTCTCATCTCGCGAACCGTCATCCACAAAAATAATCTCGTGGACAATCCCGGCCTCATCCAAGACCGACGCAATCACCCGCGCCGTCTTGGCAATCATCTTTCCTTCATTATATGCAGGCACCACTACCGAAAGCATGCCATCAGTCCCTCCCTTGCGCATCACACACCGATGCAAATCAATCCCTTAAACCCTTCTATCATACCACAAACGCATCTATATTTCCTTAAAATAACGCAAACGGCACGCTAAAAGGGACAAACGACACCCCACGCACACAAAAAGGCGCGATGCTCTTTCCATCGCGCCCTTCTTCTACTGTAAATTCACTTTTCATTGATACCCTTAGCGCCCAATGCCGTCGATAACATGTTCTACACCCTTTGGATCGGTAGCAATGAGCTTGCCGTCCTTCATATCGAGGGTGCAATCGTTGACAACGAAGTCGAGTTCATAGGTTTTGGTGCCGCCGTTTTCACCCAAGGTGGTTACAGACAAGCGCTTTGGCTGAATGTCGTACTGCCAGCCACCAACGTTAATGCCATCGGTGTGGTATACCACATCGCCATCCACGTAGTAGGAAGCGCCGGCATTGACATCGGTCACATATTCCAAAGCATCGCCGTTGTCACGGAAGAGTGGCACCGGTTTGTCAAAGCCTTGACCGCAGTTAAGGCCAAGGTAACGCACCCCATTGATGTCACGTTCCAACACAATTGGTTCGGATTGGGTATCGGTCAACACGTCATAGCCTTCCGGTACTGCCACTTCTACAATGGCCTTGCCATCGGAACGCATGAGTTTTTTGCCAACCATTTGGTAATCTACTTGATCGGTTTGAGACACCCATACGGTGTTGGAATCCTTTTCCCAATAGATGGCGCCGTAGATTTCACTAAAATCACGCGCCGGTAAATAGGTGCGGTTGTTCTTGGTGGTTGGTGCAGTTTCAAACTTGCCCGCTTCCCCATTAGCGGTATAGTCGGTGCTGCCGATTTTAAGGGTGACATCCACCTTTTGATCTTTATCGGTGATACGAATCTGCCCATCCTTTTGCCATTCGGTGTCATAGCCCAAGGTATCGTTAATGATACGAAGTGGCAACATGGTGCGATATTGATCGTTCACATAAGGGTATCCGGTTGATTCATCGCCATACACATGTGCTTGGTTAACAATCAGGTTCACATCCGGCGCATCCGCCAAAACTGCCCCCGGTGCTGCCAAAAGCGCCGCACAGGTGAGACCGCATAATAATTTTTTGCTTTTCATAGTAATCTTTCTTTCCACTTAATTTTTTAAATATTCTAATTTAATACAGCTAGTATACTGCAATAAATCAACAAGTGTCAATATTTTTATACTTCTTTTTTTTTTTTTGAATAACTCTTAAAATTCTATTTCATCATCCAAGCTTATATAGCACCCGAACAAGCAATATTTCTACTGAATAATTAAACTACCATAACTTAGTACTTTGACTCTAAATTTAGCATAACAGGTCTTTGTAATGACATAACTTACAAAAAATGCGAAGTTGCATCAGCTACTTCGCACTAATATTAACGATTTTATTTTATTGTTACTTGGTTAAAGATGACGAATTTAAGCGTAAAAGTGTCATTTTCCCAATTAAATTCAGGTTCACAATCATACTTTTCCAGCGCATGTCGTATTTGAGATACGCCATATCCATGATTCACCTTATCTTTTTTACTTGTTATCCAACGCTCATCCTGACGGCATGGCGCAGTATTTACAATTTTGCAAAATAAACAGTTGTGCAATTCTATCAATACACATCGAATTGATTTATTTCCATTTTGAATCCGCTCACACGCTTCAATCGCATTATCTAAAGCATTCCCAAATATGACACAAACATCTTCCGGAGCCATTGGTAAATTTTCCGGAATCTGCAATTGATACTCAAAATGAATCCCTTTATTTTCTGCCAAAGCTTGCTTAGTACTTATGATTGCATCCAACGCCAAATTTCCGGTATCAAGTACTTGTTCCGCCTTATCCAGTGACTCGACTAAACTATCTATGTGCTTTAATTCCTTTTCTTTATTTCCATTTTCCAAATACTTCTGAATAACCACCAATTGATTGGAAATATCGTGCCGAAATCGGCGCATCATCTCTTGTTGAGCGATGAGTTCGTCCATATGCTTTAATTGTTCTTGCAAACGCAATTCCACTTGTGCTTGAAGATAAAGTTCTTCTGCTTGCTGAACTTGTCGATCATAGAGCAGCAAGGTAAAAATCATATAGACAAACATACCTATCATACACACCAATGTCTCTCCGGTGTGTTTCACACACATCACTTCGGCTGATAATTCAAAAAGTATAATTATTGCTAACAGTGTAATCCCTAAAAGTAATACTAATGAACGCCAATATGTTTTTACTATTCTCGAGCCCTTTTTCCTTTTATAACGATAGATAATATAGGACACAAGTAACAATATAGATTTAGCCATTATAACGCCTGACAATTGATATATACCGATTTCTGTAATGGCCTCTATATTTAATTGAAGGCAAGCCAAAATCCCCTTTAATATGACAATCATCAAGGTTAACGATGTCACATTTACAGCTGCAGATACAAGGAACGCAACAATAAAGCCCCCACTATAAAATACACATCCTATAATGCCACCTATTAAAATTGTAAAAAAATCATTGGCAAATGGATAGGTGGCACTCATACCATATAACGAAATAACCCCCATCAATACCAATACACCAACTATAAAAGTTTGTTTCACACCCCAAAATCTGGGCTTCATAAATACAGTAAATAGCATAAACATGCTCCATGCTTCCATAAGGGCAGTGAAACAAATTAAAAGATTAAGCATCATTAAACAGAAAGATTCCCTTCTAAATATTTCATATAGTCTTCTTTAAATGCTTTTTTATAGGAACGACTAAGTGGTAGATGCAAATTATTTACCGATAAAAGAACCTCGTTCTCTATAATAGACTCCACATAACGAAAATTGACCATATAAGCATTATAGGGGCGGCCAAAACCCACTCCGCGAAGTTGTTCCAACAAATCTTTGATTGTTGTACGCATTGTATACACACGATTCTTAGCATGAATATAAATCAAATGCCCGTCGCTTTCACAGTAAACAATTTCATCGCTATACAGTCGAAATACATTGCCTTTTTCCTTAATCACAAGCGACGTTGGTTTCTTCGCCAATTTTTGATACAACGCATTCACCGTTTCTTCCAACTTATCCTGTTTGATAGGTTTGACCAAAAAGCGAAAGGGCGAGCATTTAAAGCTATCCTCCATATAACGTGTATAACTGGTGACAAAGATAATTTCAAGATGTTCATCCATTACTCGCAAGGCATCCGCCGTTTCCAAACCGTTTTTGCCACCCATTTCCATATCTAAAAACACCGCTTGATACCGCACTCCCTCATCATAAGCCTTAAGCAGTGCTTCACCGGAAAAATAAACATCAATGTGCACCTTTGAATCTCGTTCTAATAAATAGGTTTCAATAGCACTCATTTGAATCGGCGCATCATCACATAACGCAATATTCATAGAATCGGCCTCCCCTCAACAGATACAACATGAAATTAGTATATCACCAATTTCAAATAAATGACAGTCTCGAAGAAACACCTTACCAAGTTACCAACAATCTATACGTCGGTGTATTTACATCACTATATCAACTACACACAAATGCCCCAAGAGATGGACACTCCCTTGGGGCATTTACATCAAAATCGATTCATCCTCACTTTTTATTCGCAAACGCTGTTTAAGGCATCATATACCAAAGTTGAAAGGCTCGTCATTCCTTGGCTTGTATACCGGCCATCGGCACAGTTCTTGACCATAACACAAAGAATGTACGCACATTGTTCGCCATAGATCATTGCAACATCATGCTGCACGTGATCATTCTCTCCGGTTTTGTTCGCACAGAAAACATTTTGCGGCAAACCTGCCGGAATTTTTTCTCTAAACTGTTGCTGACTAAGCAACTCGAGCATTTTCCCGGAAGCATTGGCTGATACACAGGTGTCACGCGCAATGGATTCCAGTAAGGCCGCACAATCGGCAACACTGGTGTGATTTTGCTCATAAGAAATGCCCGTCATCGTTGTGTCAGATGGTAGTAACGAATGATAGATGCCAGTGCTCGAATAAGACATCTCACTTTGTATCAGCAGGCAGCCCTCATTAAAATCTCGATTGACACTGTGCATCCGCACCAATTCATTGTAGGCCTCATTGTCCGACCAAGCAATCATGGCATACAATAATTCATCCAATCTTGCTTCACTCACACGACTGTCGCCGGTATAGATGGTATCGTTTGCGATGATTTCCGACCGGTGCCTATAGCAGCTTTGCATCACATACAATTTGATCAAGCTGGCTGCCTCCATCGGTTGATTGTACAGTGAAATAGCTTCATCGGTATCTAAATTTTTTACGTACACACTCCAAACCTCTGAGCGTTGACCCAAAAATTGACGAATATCCGCTTCAAGACGCATCATATCGGATGGAAGTGAGGGCGATTCTGTCACAGCCGATGTCGGCGGCTGGGAGGGGTCGGCTTTTTGTGGGCAAAGCTACCCA